>CBFHKM010000016.1:8483-20374 GCA_965656385.1 Oceaniferula sp. | reverse complement strand
AGCATATGGCACGCAGAAGAAATTCAGACAGTGACGGAGTGAGCCTAGACTCACTCATGGATGCGCTCACCAACGTAGTTGCTGTTCTGATTCTTGTGCTTCTGCTTGTCTCTGCGGACGTAAAGCAAAAGGTTGAGCAATTTTTCGATGACATAGAACCTGCCACACCAGAGCAAATCGAGGAGTCTAAGAAAAAAATTGAGGAACTCGAAAAAGATCAGCAAAAACTCGACCAACTGCTGAGCGAAGAACCGCCCAGCCCCGAGGACCTCGAAGCAGAAAAACGCAAACTTTCCCTCTTAGAAAAAACGATTGAAAATACCGAAAAGAAAAACCGAGAGCTCCTCGCTAATCTAGACCAACTCAAGAAACTTGAAGCCGCGAAACGCAAGCAGCGAGATGAAGAGGAAAAGAAAACCACATTCAAGCAAGAGGAAATCTCTCGCCTTGAGGCACTGCTGGATGAAACCCCCGTTCTTAGTATTCCAGCGACTGAAGTCAGCATTCCTGTCAGCAGGCCTGTTCCCAAAAATTCTGAGACCTATTATGCGATTGTGACTCAAGACCGCCTGCACTTCATCGATCCATTCACACCTGTCGAAACCTTAGAAGATCAGGTCAAGAAAAACGACCGCAAGTGGCTTGTTGAAAGAACAAAGCGAGGCGGCGAACGAATCAGAATCTACGACCAGAAAAAGCTGGCAGACTACTTCACTACCTTTGACTTTAAAAACACACGCAAACAGAAGATCAAAGTCATTACGAATCCGATACGTACTAATATCTCAATGAGTATTGCGCCCGACTTGAAGGAAGGAGGCACACACATTGATGACATGACTGCACCGAGCAACACTTTTTTGAGTATTCTCAAAAAACTGCGCAATAATAAAAAAGCTGTCATCTTCTTCGTTGTAGACCCCAAATCTTTCAATACTTATCTTCAGGCCAGAAGCCTCACAGACAAAGCTGGCATCTCTGCAGGCTGGGAGATGAACTCTATGAATTTCGACACCGAAAAGGGAAGAGGCCAAGTAAACGCCAAAGGCAGCTTCGGCATGACCCTCAAAGAAGTAGAGGTTACTCGACTCAAAGACCCTCCCCCTCCACCACCCAAGCCCAAAAACCCACCTAAAAAAGAGCCTAAACCTGCTGGACCACCCAAAATTGGGCCCAAGTTAGATTAAGCAATGGGATCAGGCCCGGCTGTCGCACCAGTTGTCGCACCAGTTGTCGCACCAGTTGTCGCACCAGTTGTCGCACCAGTTATCGCACCAGTTGTCGCACTAGCTGATGACAAAGTTTTTATTGGCTACCGTTGACAATATCTTGATTCAGATGCAAGTGGCACACCCGTTGCTCGTCAACGGTTTAAATCAAACAATCAACGACACAGTCATGCCAAAGAAAACAGCTAAGAAAGCTACCAAAAAAGTAGCCAAGAAAGCCACAAAAACCGTAGCCAAGAAAGCCGTCAAAAAGACAGCCAAGAAAGCAATCACCAAAAAGGCAGCCAAGAAAGCCGTCAGAAAAACAGCAAAAAAAAGCACCCGCTCAGCTGAGAAAACTCAAGCCAAAGAAATTAGTCACGAGCAGATCAGCCACGCCGCTTATCTCAACTACATCAGCCGCATAGAGCAAGGAATCCACGGAGATCAGGCTGGCGACTGGTCAGCCGCTGAAGCCTCACTGCAAAAGACAACGAAGTAACCTGTTTTTATCAAAACTCACTCAAGCCGTGCCTCACTCGAGGTCACGGCTTTTTTCATGCACTTATCACATACTCTTCATCACATCTTCATATTGACTACCAACAATTCACCCATCAGTAGCAATCCCCCCCTCAATCCTCATGTTACTGAATAAACAATGTGGTTCTAATCAATATGAACAGCAGCAACACACTACAAAGCATCCCAGCACTGTGCCAAGGTAGCCGCACGCTCTTGCAAGACTGGCTCATGAACAACCCAGCTCGGTCACTTATTTTCTGCATTCCTACCATTATTTTGGGCTGTGGAGTCTATGGTTTCACGATGGGCATTTGGCAAGGCTGGACAATGGCAGCCTACGTAGCAATTAAGTTGCCCCTCGTCATTTTTGCAACACTCATCGTCAACGGATTGATCAATGGCATGTTGGCAATGGCTGTAGGAAGCGGCATTAGTTTTAGGCAGAGCTTTCAATTCCTTTTGGCTGGCTTTGCTCTGATGTCATTGATCCTGCTATCCCTCAGTCCAATAGCCTTATTTGTGGTCTATCACGCACCAGAGGCCACATCGATTCATGCAAACCAATCACATGATATCATCATGCTCTCTCATACGCTGATGATCGCATATGCAGGCATTATATCACATCGCTCTTTGCTGGGTCAGGTGCGAGATTTTTCAACAAGCCCCTCGCTTGGTAATCGCACATTTTTCGCATGGCTTGCTGGCAATCTTTTCGTCGGAGCTCAAATATCATGGGTTATGCGTCCCTTTTTCGGCACTCCTGGCCTAGATGTTCAATTTCTGCGAGACGAGCCGTTGAACGGCAGTTTTTACGATACCATTTGGAATACTCTCGTCAGCCTCTTTTTCACCTAAAAACCCATCAAGCCGAATAAAACAACATTCAAATAATCACGAACAACAACACACCATGACAGACCAACAACCACCCCAATTACCAAATACAGCATCCAGACAAGCACCGATTAATTCAGCAGCTCTTGATCCAGATTACATAGCAATGGAAGGTTCCGGCTTTTCTCAAATACTGAGTCATCTACTACGAAAACCTATGAGTGTCATCTACTCATTCAAGCATGATGATAAAAGCCCAGTTTTTGTTCTCTTACTCATAACACTTGTCTGCCTGGCAATCTTTGGCTTTGTCGTCGGCATGTTCAGCGCTGGTGACCAGCTAACCCAGCTGTGGGTCGCCCCCACCAAGATTATCGGCGGAGTGTTCTTTAGCGGCCTTATCTGCCTGCCCAGCCTCTATATTTTTGCCTCACTTGGTGGAATGAACGCCAAATTACAAGACGTTCTCGGAGTAATGTTAACCTTCATCGCTATCACTTCCCTTCTGCTCGTCGGGTTTGCGCCAGTCGTCTGGCTTTTTTCAACCTCTAGTAACTCGGCTATCTTCTTTGGCTTCCTGTCCATTACTATCTGGATTGTATGCCTCATTTTTGGCCTTCGAGTCATTACCCGTGCGTCTCGGTGCATGGGCGGAAATAAAGGGGGGCACCTCAAACTCTGGATCATGATATTCATTCTCGTTACCCTGCAAATGACCACCACACTGAGACCAATCATTGGTAAATCTGATAACTTTTTCAACCTCGAGGAAAAACACTTCTTCCTCGGCTATTGGATTAGCATCATGGATGCAGATAACAAAAAGAAACAGTAAAGTAATGCCAATCCTCCGCTGAGATCAAAGCAAATACAAAAACAAGAATAAGAATTCTAAAAATGCGCACAATCAGTCAAGAAAGCCTGTCAAAGGGCTTGTCGCTGATGCTCTATCATCAGCCTCAGGAAGCCCCATTTCGTAGGCAGCTCGCCCAGCTTCGACTGACAGCTTAAACGCCTCCCCCATCCTGACAGGGTCAGATGCAATCGCCATGGCTGTGTTTACCAAGACCGCGTCTGCCCCAAGCTCCATCGCCTCGGCAGCGTGGGATGGAACTCCAAGACCGGCATCCACAACCACAGGAACGATTGCCTGATCAATAATAATGCGAATTTGATCTCTTGTAATGACACCTTTATTTGAACCGATCGGAGCACCCAGAGGCATCACTGCCGCCGTGCCGACTTCCTGCAACCTCTTTGCCAAGACAGGATCAGCATTAATATAAGGTAAAACGGTAAAACCCTCCCTCACAAGAATCTCTGCTGCCTTCAGTGTTTCGATCGGATCCGGTAGCAAATAGGTCGGGTCGGGGTGAATTTCGAGTTTTATCCATTTTGGTAATCCAGCAGCCTCGGCCAGCCGAGCTAGCCTCACTGCCTCCTCTGCATTCATCGCTCCACTCGTGTTCGGTAAAATCAAATACTTTTCCGGATCGATGAATTTGAGAATATCCGCCTGTGGATCATCATCACCAGTAAGATCAGCGCGCCTCAAAGCTACCGTAACAATCTCACTACCACATGATGCAAGCGTATCCCGCATCAGCTCATTAGACGCAAATTTTCCAGTCCCAGCCATCAGGCGGGATTGAAACCGACGCCCATCTATTTCTAATGGCAAATTCATCACAGGGGCAGACATTACCTGCGCATTCTGCCCATGCAAGCGCAAGGATGGGTGATTTTTTGCCACAACGGCCATCTTGACAAGCAATCCAGCCTAGGGACTAGGCCCCGGCTGCCAATTCCAACTCGGCAATAAACGCTTTCAGCCATGGTTCAAGCTTTCCCCTAGCCAGATATCCCGCACCTACAAAGATCGGGTCAGGTGCAGGCTCCATTTTTTTCGCCTTCACCTGATTACCCAACTGTGATCGCTCCGCAACAAGAGCAACACCAAGCCCTGCCTCAAGACCAAGACGAAGACTCGATATGCCGTCAAACTCTCCTGCCACCTTTGAGTTAATTTCCTGCGCCTTGAAGTAGTTTGTCACTTCTTTCCAATAACCCGGATAATCAGCCCGGGACAGCAGCAGGAGTTTTTGCCCATCCAGATCCGATGGCTTGATTTTTCTTTTCATGGCGAGCTCATGCTTGACGGGCACCGCGGTGACAAAGTTCTCCTGCCTTAAGCTAACCCACTCCAGGTCAGGATCCTCATTTTTGACCGCAATAACCAAATCGTACTTATGATCCCGCAACCCGGATATCATTTCCTCGCTGCTGCTGTCAGTAATTGAGAGCCTCACATGCGGGTGCAACTGGGAAAAACTCCCCATCGCTTGTTGCAGCATGCCACTGGCTAATGATGGCGCATAACCAATTCGAATTTCCTCACCTTCTATTTCCCTGCGCATCTGTGACTCCATTTGATCAACCTGTTTTATCAGTTCTGCTCCGTGGCGTTTTACGACCTCTCCCGAACGAGTCAGCTTGATAGATTTCGCTCCACGATCAAACAAGCTCCAGCCCGTATCATTTTCAAATGCTGCCATCTGCCGGCTCAAGGCAGGCTGGGTCAAATTCACCCTCCTTGCTGCGGACGAGATGTTCATCTCCTCGGTGACTTCGATGAAATTGCGCAGATGTTCCAGATTCATGCAGATCTTCTAGCCTGCTATTATTTTATGCACAAGTATTACTTATTTTCATACTCAGCATAAAAATAGGGCATTAGTCAAAAACGCTTCCGCCATGCATACTTCTGTCATGAACCAAACCGCATCAAACAACATCACCATCCGCCGCTCTGTTGAGCGTGGCCATGCCAACCATGGCTGGCTGGATACCCGCCACAGTTTCTCCTTTGGCGATTACTACGATCCCGCACACACAAGCTACCGAAGCCTGCGGGTTATCAATGAAGACCGCATTGCACCGGGGAAAGGTTTCGGTATGCACCCCCATTCTTCCATGGAAATTTTCACCTACATTATCTCAGGCGAATTGGAGCACAAGGACTCCATGGGCAATAGCCGTGTCATCAAAGCCGGAGAATTCCAGTATATGTCGGCGGGAAGTGGAGTCATGCACTCCGAGGTAAACCCGTCTGATACTCAAGCCACCCATCTACTCCAGATATGGATCACCCCCTCTTCACCGGGAGGAGACCCACTCTACGCTGACATGAACACCAAGGCCTTAAAAAACCAGAACGCGCTCACCTTGTTTGCCTCCAGTGACGGGCGGGACAGTTCACAAAAAATGAGGCAGAGCGCGGAGATATTTTTCGGCCACCTCAAACAAGGCGCTTCCCTCCCCCCCACACTGCATGAAACCTTCGCCCACCATTACCTGCAACTTATCAAAGGCAGCATGCAAATTGAAGACTTCACACTCACAACGGGAGACGCTGCCATGATAGACGGAAAAACCCCATACATCTCAGCCCTGGAGGATAGCGAATTTCTCTACTTCAATCTCTAACCACCCAAACACCAACAAACAAAATACAATGAAATACAAGCTAATCATCACCACTGCTGCCACAGCACTGCTTTTTACCGCATGCAAGAATCCAGCAGATTCATCAACCGAGGCAAGTGTATCACAAGCAAAAGATGTTTCCACCGAGGCAATCCGCGGCACCAAGTGGGTATTCACTGAGGACTCAACCATTAACTTCATTGGGTCAAAGGTCACTGGCAGCCATGAGGGCGGCTTCAAAAAATTCAATGGGCATTTCTATGTTGATGAAAACTCGCTTGCCCCGAGCGGACACCAGATCATCATTGATATGGCATCCACCTACTCAGACGCAGAAAAGCTTACCGGCCATTTGCTCAGTGCTGATTTTTTTGACGTGGCAACTTACCCAACCAGCACTTTCACCGTAACAGGCATCGAAGAGCAACCAGGCGCAAAAGGACAAACCCATGCACTCACTGGAAATTTTGATTTTCATGGAGTTACCAAATCAATCACCATTCCCGTTGTCGTTTCCAGTTCGGAGAAGGAAATTAATGTAACGGCTGACTTCTTCATTAACCGCTTCGACTTCAACATCAAATACCCCGGAAAAACGGATGACCTCATTCGCAATGAAGTCGTCATCAAGTTCGACCTCAAAGCTACTCCTGCAACATCAGAACAATAAGCACATACCGGCATGAATATCTTATCGATCGGAGCTTCCAGCAGCTCAACATCCATCAACCAGCAACTCGCCGACCACGCAGCAAACCTGATACCCGGTGCAAACGTCACCTCATTTGCCTTGTCTGCACTCACCCTGCCCATCTACAGCGAGGACGAGGAAAAGGAAAACGGCATCCCCGCAGACGCCCTACGCTTTCTCGATGCTGTCCGGAATCACGACGGCATCGTCCTCTCCCTGGCAGAACACAACGGGTCTTACACTGCCGCGTTTAAAAACCTCTATGACTGGGCATCACGCGCCGAGCAACAAGTCTGGCAGGGAAAGTCCATGCTCTTGTTAAGCACCTCACCCGGCGCCCGCGGCGGTGCCACTGTCATGAAGGCGGGAAAAGCGACATTCCCTCGCATGGGAGCAAAAATTGAAGCTAGCTTCAGCCTGCTGGGCTTTTATCATCACTTTTCCAGCGAGGAAGGAATAAAAGACCCAGGCCTCAACTCTCAATTAGAACAAGCCATCGGTGATTTCACTACCTCCTTATAAAAACCAACCCAAATAGCCATGAAACATATTCCAAACATCGCAGCAGTCCTACTCGGCTTAGCATTCGTTATCTTCGGTATCAATTTTTTCGCCCCTTTGCTGCCACCATTTCCGGCTCCAGAGCCTGGTTCTCCGCCCGCTCTTTTCTGGGGTGCTGTAGGAGGCAGTGGTTTTATGGCGTTTGTAAAATGCTTGGAAATTTTAGGCGGAATCCTCGTCGCCGCTCCCCTGACACGCAATATCGGCCTACTCGTCCTTGGACCCATTGTGGTCAATATCCTCGCCTATAACATCTTCATTGCAGGCGGTAATGCAATTTTCCAGCCACCGGTCATTGCCATATCAGTCCTTTCCGCCTATTTACTGTGGATTAGTCGCGAAAAATTCGCTGCGCTGATCAACAACTAAAAAACCTCTGCAGATGAGCAAGCCCCCTATTGCTCTATATATTTAAAAAAAAGGCCCCGGGAGCTTGGAGGTCTCCCGGGGCGTTAAATTCAGTTCCTACACGCTGATGTATTGGAAAATCTGACAACTGCAACTGTTGTGTTCACTTGGTAAGTGATCGAACCCCGAAACATACGGTGTTCATTAATCATAGACTCTCCATGACTGTATTCGTTCAAAGAAAATTAACATTAGTTTCTTTTTTAGTCTCTAAGACTGTCTCAATCCCCTATTTAAAAGGATTATCACTGATTAAATATGTGTTGATGATTCACATCTCTATGGCTTTGGTCCATTGATTGCAATTCGCTTGCGAATTAGCCGATGCAGAGCTACATCGTCCGCGCACTCATATTTTATGGCGGGATTCTTTAAACAACTGTTAAACAAGGTAACCAATCGTGCTGATGTCGATTGGGATGAACTAGAAGCTGACCTCATTGGAGCTGACCTTGGTGCGCGCACAGCGATGTCAGTAGTCGATGAACTTCAGTCAAAGGGGCGCAAAGTCTCAGGTGAAGATATCGTCAATGTCTGCAAACAGCACATTGGAGAGATCCTATGCCAAGATGCTAGCGAGCTTACTCCCAGATCAGACGGCAAGCCTACGGTTATCCTTATTGTCGGGGTTAACGGCACCGGCAAGACTACGTCTTCGGCCAAACTAGCCTATTCGCTCAAAAACAAAGGCTATTCAGTCATGCTTGCCGCGGCTGACACCTTCCGTGCGGCAGCGGTAGAGCAACTTGGCGTCTGGGGCGAACGTTTGAGCGTCCCCGTGGTGAAAGGAGCTCACAATGCTGATCCGTCCTCTGTATGTTACACAGCTCACCAAAAAGCCATCCAAGAAGGCGTCCAATTCCTCATTTGTGATACAGCAGGCCGTATTCATACTCGCCATAATCTCATGCAGGAGCTCGGCAAAATAGAACGAACCATCAGTAAACAAGATGGTGATGCCCCCCACCTCAGATTACTCGTGGTTGATGCAACGACTGGTAGCAATGCCCTCTCTCAGACAAAAGAGTTCAACAAGGCAATCGACATTGACGGGCTTATCGTTACCAAAATGGACGGATCTGGCAAAGGAGGCGTCGCTGTCGCCATACAACAAGAACTAGGCATACCAACTCGCTTCATCGGCCTAGGCGAAGAGCCTGAGCTATTCAAGCCGTTTCAAAAGGATGAGTTTATTAACGGCATCCTATAAGAAAAAGAGCGGAGCATCTGTAATGCCCCGCCCTTGAAAAAAATTGCTAACCAAATAATACCTTTAGGCTACTCGGGCAGTGGGAAGTCACGATTGAAGGCATACACCCGCTCACGAATTTCTGCGAGCTTGGCATCATTATCACGATTTTGCAGCGCCTCATGAATGAAGTCTGCCACTTGCTCTGCATCAGCAGCCTTCATTCCGCGTGAAGTAATCGCAGGAGTTCCAATGCGAATTCCACTTGGCTTGAATGGACTTGCTGTGTCGAATGGAATGGAGTTCTTGTTTACCGTAATCCCTGATTCATCAAGAGCGTGCTGGGCGATAGCCCCATCCATTCCTGATGGTCTCAAATCAACTAGCATCAGGTGATTATCCGTACCACCAGAGACGATGCGATAACCATGCTCAGAAAGGCGAGCTGCCATTGCAATGGCATTGTCCACCACTTGCTGAGCATACCCTTTAAAGTCAGTATTAAGAATTTCTCCAAAGCATGCAGCCTTGGCCGCAATAACGTGCATCAGTGGCCCGCCTTGAATACCAGGGAAGACATTACTATCAATTTTTTTAGCATACTTTTCCTTACAGAGAATAATACCACCCCGTGGTCCACGAAGAGACTTATGAGTTGTTGTAGTCACGAAGTCTGCATGCGGAACTGGGCTGGGGTGAACACCTCCTGCCACTAGACCCGCGATGTGAGCCATGTCGACAAAAAGATAGGCACCTACCTTCTTGGCAATTTCGCCCATGCGCTCAAAGTTAATTTCACGAGGATAAGCACTGGCACCTGTCGTGATTAGCTTAGGCTTCAAATCAACAGCCACTTTCTCGAGAGCATCATAATCAATACGCTCATCCTCCTCACGAACTCCATAGTGAGTCACATCATAGAATTTACCTGAGAAATTAGCCTGATGACCGTGTGTCAAATGGCCACCGTGAGCAAGGTCCATCGTGAGGATTTTGTCACCATGCTTGAGCACAGAAAAGTAAACGGCTGTGTTTGCTTGAGACCCAGAGTGCGGTTGCACATTAGCATGATCAGCGCCGAAAATTTCTTTGGCACGATCTATCGCCATCTGTTCAGCCACGTCGACAAATTCACAACCTCCATACCAGCGGCGACCTGGATAACCCTCGGCATATTTGTTGGTCAACAAACTACCCTGAGCTTCCATAACAGCTCCACTAGTGAAGTTTTCAGACGCAATAAGCTCGATGTTAAGGTTTTGACGGTTTTCTTCGGCGCATATAACATCAAATAGCGCGGGATCGGTAACAGCCAAGCGACTGCCTGATGCTTTGATAACACGAGCCTCATGCCTGCCACCTTCGAACTCTGTTTCCAAGAAAGCGTCTACCATTGCTAGTGCCTCATCTGATTCGATAAGACCCGCACCCAAGCACAGGACATTGGCATCATTGTGCTGCCGTGTGGTGATGGTCTCAGCAACGCTACGAACGTTAGCTCCCTGAATACCTCGGTAGCGATTGACAGCCATGGACATTCCAACACCAGACTTGCACACCAGAATGCCACGATCATAACGACCACTCACGACTCCACGTGCAACCTGGTTAGAGTAATCAGGATAATCTACTGATTCCCCACCATTAGTTCCAAAATCTTGAACTTTGTGTCCAGCCCCCTGTAAACGAGAAACAATTGCGTGCTTTAAGTCTACTCCACCGTGATCGGCTCCTATGGCAATATTCATGTTGATCTAATTTTTTAGTAATGTCGTTTGTATTGATTAAGCGTGTTTTGAAATTATGCTAGGCTTTTTACCGCATTTACTACGTGTTCTGGTGTCATACCCAGCTCAGCCATTACAATGTCACCTGGTGCAGAAATGCCGAAACGGTCAATTCCGAGAACCTTGCCTGCTAATCCTGTGTATTTAATCCACAAGGGTGAGACGCCCGCCTCGATTGCTACCCGACGACTACAGGAAGAGGGCAAAACGCTGGCACGGTAATCATCACTTTGACGATCAAATCTCTCCATGCAGGGCACAGAAACCACACGAACACCATCACCGAGCTGCTCTGCAGCCTTCATGCAGTGTTCAACTTCTGAACCGCTAGCTAGCAAAATTATTTCTAAATCTGCAGTTTCCTTCTTGAGAACGTATCCCCCCTTAGCCGCACCATCACGCCGAGCACTGACCGAGGCATGGTTGTAAGTGGGCACTGTTTGACGCGTTAAAAACAACGCACTCGGCCCGTCCAAGCGTTGCATCGATGCTATCCATGCTCCTGCTGTCTCCTCAGGGTCTGCTGGGCGAAAAACATCAAGTCCCGGTATTACCCTGAGGCCACTTACAGTTTCAACAGGTTGGTGCGTGGGACCATCCTCACCCACGCCCACAGAATCATGAGTTAGAATATAGGTTACTGGCAAATGTGCCAAGGCGGCCAAGCGAATAGATGGGCGTAAATAGTCAGCAAACACAGCAAAAGTAGCACAAGATGGGCGGAATAAGCCGTCATAAGCAATTCCATTGGAAATAGCCCCCATGGCGTGCTCACGAATGCCATACCAAATATTGCGACCTGCAAAGTCCTTAGGTCCAAAATCGCCCCCCTCTTTGATGTAGTTTTTAGTTGAACCGTAGAGATCTGCTGAGCCGGTAATCAGCGACGGCATCGCCTTGGCCACTGATTGGATGACATCTCCACCCGAGGCTCGAGTCGCGTTACTGTAATCAGCTGAAAACTCAGGGATCTGACTCGCCAAGTCGCTTGGCACTGATTTTGAAACACTTCCTTCCAGTTCATTAGACAGCTCAGGATTGGCTGCAGCCCATGCATCATAGGTGGCACACCATGCGTCATATGCTGCTTCACCAGCTTGACCTCTCTCACTAAAGTAACTCTCGGTCTGCTCTGAAACATAGAAGGCCCCATCTGGCAGCCCCAAACCACGACGAGCTGATTCAGCGAAATTAGCACC
>CBFHKM010000016.1:0-8383 GCA_965656385.1 Oceaniferula sp. | reverse complement strand
ACGGCCTGCCAGCCTTGCGATGTAAAATACTCTTCCGAATTCTCACCTTGGGTAACTTCCGCCATCGCATCTAAAGTCACGTCATTACTATCATAGATGAGAATCAGGTTATCGAGCTCATTGTGGCCAGCAAAGGCAATCGCCTCCCTGCTGACGCCCTCTTGCAAACAGCCGTCACCTGCAAGGGCCACGATGTGATGGTCAAAAATAGTGTGCTCAGCCGTGTTGAATTTTGCCGCCGCCTGCTTGCCGCTTAGTGCATACCCAACGGCATTACCAATACCTTGGCCAAGAGGACCTGTAGTTGCCTCCACGCCGGGCGTCTCATCGAATTCAGGGTGACCAGGGGTAATACTACCTAATTTCCTAAAGTCCTTCACATCATCAAGGGTAACTGCATAGCCAGACAGGTGAAGCCAGCTGTAGATGAACATAGAACCATGACCTGCAGAGAGAATGAAACGATCACGATTCAGCCACCTCGGCTCTGCTGGATTATAATTGAGACCATTTTTAGCGTCACCAAAGAGCACGGCACCAATCTCGGCACATCCTAACGGAAGGCCCAAGTGGCCGGAAGAACAAGTGTGAACGGCATCGATAGCGAGACCTCGTGCCTCATTGGCAGCTTGTGTGAGTAAATCTGAATTCATGTTGCGCGCAGAATCTACATCAAGCTGGGTTTCGACAAGCATGAATCTCGTCAATATAATGGGATTTGATAGTTTTTAGCCCATTTAGTGGCTAAACTCCTATTAATCTTCACAAAACCAAAATTTCGCGTTGATTCTTGTGATTTTGTCGCTAAACAAATCGCCCGCTGCTCGTTTAGTGGCACACCGCACAGAAGCTTTATTAGGCAATGTCCAAAAAACTAAAAATAGCACTTCCCAAAGGCTCGCTGCAGGATCCTACGATCAAATTACTGGAGCAAGCGGGATACAATATCTACACATCATCGCGTGGTCTGAGGCCCGATTCTGATGATGCTCAGCTAGATATATACCTAATTAGGGCTCAAGAAATCGGACGTTATTTGGCTTCCGGATTTATCGATTGTGGCATTACAGGCCTCGATTGGGCCTCTAATCATGAGGAAAGCCTCATTGATTTGGCCGAGCTGCCTTATTCACGGGCCACAGTGCGCCCAACAAAATGGGTTTTAGTGGTTCCCGAAGATTCCCCAGTCAAATCGGTGCAAGATTTGGAAGGGAAACGCATTGCCACAGAGGGCGTAGAAATAACACGTAACTACCTCAAAAAGAACGGCGTGAATGCTGAAGTCGAATATTCTTGGGGTGCTACCGAAGTCAAGGTCCCCGACCTTGTTGACGCCATTGTCGATGTCACTGAAACAGGTGCTTCATTGCGTGCAAACGATCTCCGCATTGTCGACACCCTACTTACTTCATTCCCTCACTTCTACGGATCTACTGAGTCTTACCAAGACGAATGGAAAAAGCAGAAGATGGATCGCATGGTATTGATGCTTAAAGCTGCCTTGGAAGCCCGTGGCAAAGTTGGCTTGAAGATGAATCTTCCAGAAAAATCCTTGCAAGCAGTGCTCGACAAACTACCCTCTCTTCGCCGTCCGACCGTTTCTCATCTTGCAGAAGATGGCTGGGTTGCCATTGAGACTATCATTGAGGATGCCGTTGCACGCAGCCTCATACCAGATCTTAAGGAACTCGGCGCAGAAGGAATTATCGAATACCCTCTCTCCAAAATCGTTCTCTAAACAAGAATCACTAGACTTTACAGTCCTTATAAACACATAACCTAGAATACCAAAACCATGGGATGTCTCAAAAAACGTCGTAAGACGAAAATCAGTAAGCACAAGCGCAGAAAGCGCATGAAGGCGAATCGCCACAAGAAGCGTCTTCGTTATAAGTCCTAGTCAACAGACTTGGTTCTTATAAGTGTATTACACACAATCTAATAAAGGGACACAGCCTCGAGTTGTGTCCCTTTTTCTACGTACATATATTGCAGGAATCAGCCAAGTCGAAGGACTTAAAGTTGCTTCAGTATATACAAAAAAGCGCCCTAGCCCTCGAAATGCATGCGTCCAATGTCGGTGCGCTGCTGAGCGCCAGCAAAACTAATTTTGGCCAATTCGCTGTATGCTAAGTCAACCGCGCTCATGCGGTTCTCACCACCAGCCACCACTGCCAAGACTCGACCACCGTTGGTTTCCCATTGGTCATTAGCATTACGCTTTGTTCCAGCGTGATAGACTCGTGCATCATCAACATCTTGCAGCCCCGATATCACGTCCCCGCTGCGCGAGCTCGCTGGATATCCGGCACTGGCCAAGATCAAACATACACTCCACCCCTCATCAAAAGACAACAAATCTGGCTTCATCTCACCTTTGGACGCGGCTAGACAGAAACTAGCAAGATTCCCTTGCACCAGAGGCATCACCGCCTGGCACTCAGGATCACCGAAACGACAATTATACTCGATAATCTTGGGCCCTGCCGCTGTCATCATCAGGCCAAAATAAAGATAACCACGATACGGTAATCCATCTTTAACGAGACCGTCTACAGTCGGCTTAACAATCGTTTTTTCGATGAGAGCTAGTGTTTCAGCATCGACCAGCTGCCTGCTAGCAACCGCCCCCATACCACCTGTATTAGGGCCCTCATCGTTGTCACCAATACGTTTATAATCCCGCGCAGGTGTAAAAATTAAATATTCCTCATCACAAACAGCCGCAAAAATAGAAACCTCTGGACCCACGAGGCATTCTTCGACAAGCAACCTCCCTGCCCCAAATTTGCGCTCGACGAGCACTTCGTTGAGAAAATCCTCGGCACTTGCCTCGTTTTCACACACGGCAACCCCCTTGCCTGCTGCGAGTCCATCAAACTTGAGCACAGTTGGGTAAACTCCACCGATAGCTGCCCGAGCCTCCGCAATATCCGCACAACCGGTTGCTGCCCCTGTTGGTATATGGTGTCTGAGCATAAACTCCTTGGCGAATTCCTTGCTGGCCTCAAGTTGCGCGGACTGCTTATGCGGCCCCCAACATGGAATACCCACCTTTTCACAAAGATTTGCAAGCCCCTCATCTTTTACGAGGTAACTCTCCTCCCCAGCTACACAGAGGTCAATTTGATGACCCACCATCCATTCAATGAGGCTCTGCAAACCATCTACCTCGACACTCTGAGCTAAAGGCTGGATAGCATCGCTACCGGGGAAGCAATAGAGCTCAGTAGCCACTGGAGATTCATCCAGCGCCGTTATTAATGCATGTTCACGCCCGCCTTTTCCAACAACCAGAATTTTCATCACGCAAATGAAGCTGAGTGCGTGCGCTCACGCAAGTGTTTCTGAGCAAAATCAGCTATTTTTTATTAGGAAAACACATATATTACTGCAATTCTTATCATGAAGCCCCTAAATCTCGTGTCATAATGGAATTTCGTCTATACTTGTGAATTTTTTTTAACCAAAATGTTGCGGGCAGATCATTTTGGATTATAGATCTGTGCGCGTCGGACTCATAGGAGGCTCTATTAAAGACAAACCGCAAGAATTACCACGTGCAATGCCTACATTGCCAGATCCATCACAAACACTCGCAACAAGTCGAGAAATTCAAATCATACTCACTCATGTCGAATCATATTAAATCAGAGAAAGTAAACGGAATGCCAGTAGCTCAGGGCCTCTATGACCCTGACAACGAACACGACTCATGCGGAGTGGGATTTCTATGTCACCTCAAAGGCAAGAAGTCTCATGATATTATCAAGGGAGCACTCGACATGAATGTATGCATGGACCACCGTGGTGGTTGCGGCTTCGATGCAGCCACAGGAGACGGAGCAGGCCTCTTTTTCCAGCTTCCTCACAAGTTCTTTAAGACAGCCACCAGCGAACTCGGCTTTGAGCTACCAGACGAGGGCCAGTATGCTGTTGGCTTCGTCAATCTCTCCCAGAACCTCGAGGAAGCAGCAGCAGCGATTGAAACGTATGAGAAAATTGTCAAAAAAGAAGGGCAAAGCGTTCTGGGCTGGCGTGATGTACCTACCAACAGCGATATTTTAGGGAAGGCTTCTCGCGAATGTGAACCGATGATGAAACAAATCTTCATCGCCCGCTCCCCAGAAATCACTGACGACCTCGACTTCGAGCGCAAGCTCTACGTGATTCGCCGGAGAAGTTCACAAGCCGTGCGCTACTGCACAACCAGTGGCTCAGAATCTTTCTACACTGTTACTCTCTCTGCCCGCACCATTGTCTACAAGGGCATGCTGACCACATGGCAGCTTAAGGATTATTTCCCCGACTTGCAGCACAAGGACATGGAGTCAGCCATGGCACTTGTTCACTCACGCTTCAGCACGAATACATTCCCAAGTTGGCCACGAGCTCAGCCATTCCGCTACATGTCTCACAATGGTGAGATCAACACAATGCGCGGCAACGCTAACTGGATGCAGGCAAGGCAAAAGCTACTCTCCAGCGGCGTGTTAGGAAAAGACCTCGACAAGCTTCTGCCAATCATTCGTGACGACGGCTCTGATTCCGCCATGTTTGATAACTGCCTCGAGTTCCTTGTCCTATCGGGCAGAACATTGCCCGAGGCTGTCATGATGATGATCCCAGAACCATGGGAAAACCATCAGCACATGAGTGATTCCAAGAAGGCATTTTACGAATACAACGCCACGCTCATGGAGCCTTGGGACGGCCCCGCATCCATTGCTTTCTGTGATGGTATTTCCATCGGAGCCATCCTTGATCGTAATGGCCTCCGACCCTCTCGCTACTATGTCACCAATGACGACCTCGTCATCATGGCATCCGAAGTAGGCGTACTTAAAGTTGATCCTGCCACGGTCATCAAAAAAGGTCGCCTAGAGCCGGGTCGCATGTTCCTAGTCGACACCGAAAAAGGCCGCATCATTGATGATGCTGAGGTAAAGGAGGATGTAGCTCAAACCAAGCCATACGGCGACTGGCTTGAGAAAAATCGTGTCTTCTTTGGCGACTTAGCAAATGGCGTCGTAAAGCCTGCGATCACAGGTCATGACCTCGTTCAACGCAATCGCGCCTTTGGCTACACCTTTGAGGACAAGCGTCAAATCCTTGCCCCAACTGCACTCACTGGCAACCAGCCACTGGGAGCAATGGGCAACGATACCCCTATTGCCGTCTTGTCCGACAAGCCTCAGTTACTCTACAACTACTTCAGACAACTCTTTGCCCAGGTTACCAACCCAGCTATCGATCCTATCCGTGAAGAACTCATCACATCAAGTGTAACCTTCGTTGGATCAGAGAGCGACATACTTCACCCAGGACCAGAGAACTGTCGTATGGTTAGACTTGAAAGTCCAATCATCGATAATCATCAGCTTGCAAGCCTCCGCGACATTGACCTTGATGGGTTCCAATCTGAAACCCTACCCATCCTCTACGTTCCCGATAAAGCTGAAGCCGGACTCGCTGCTGGTCAGCTTCCAGGTCACGCAGACAGCCCGGAAGTCTCTGACATCACGGAGGATATCGAATCTCTCTCAGGGGAGTCACTCAAACTAGCTCTCGACAAGCTTTTCAAGGCTGCAGACACCGCAATCTTGAATGGTGACAATGTTCTCATACTATCCGATCGTGGAATGAACGAAAAGAGCGCCCCGATTCCTGCATTACTCGCTGTAGCAGGCCTGCACCATCACCTCATCCGACAAGGCACACGCACCAAGGTGTCAGTCATACTTGAATCTGGTGAACCACGTGAGGTCCACCACTTTGCCGTGTTGCTTGGATTTGGATGCGATGTCATCAATCCCTATCTCGCCATTGACACACTCGCTCAAATGACTGAGGACGGTGAGCTCGAGATGGAGCATAGTGATGCTGTCCAAAAGTATTTGAAGGCATCCATCAAAGGAGTCATCAAAACCATGTCTAAAATGGGTATCTCGACGGTCGCAAGCTACCGTGGTGCTCAAATCTTCGAATGTATCGGTCTCAATAGCGAAGTAATCGACCAATACTTCACTCGCACAACCTCACGCGTCAAAGGAATTGGCCTTGGCGTTATCTCTCGCGAAGTCAAACTGCGCCACCATGACGCCTATAAGGATCGCGAAACTGAGAACGACGCCCTCGATGCCGGCGGCGTCTACCAGTGGCGTGCCGATGGCGAACGTCACCTCTTCAGCCCACAAGCAATCCACCTCTTGCAACAATCCACAAGGATGGGCGACATGGCAGTCTTCCGTCAGTATTCCGACCTTATTGATGAGCAGTCAAAAGGCCTTTGCACATTGCGTGGCCTCATGGATTTCAAATTCGACTCAAACAAATCTATACCCATAGATGAAGTTGAGCCAGCCAGCGAAATCGTTAAACGCTTCAAAACTGGAGCTATGTCCTATGGCTCTATTTCAAAGGAGGCGCACGAAGCACTTGCCGTAGCCATGAACCGCCTCGGCGGCAAATCAAACACCGGAGAAGGTGGGGAAGATCCTTATCGATTCACCTGGACCAATGAAAGAGGCGACTCCAAGAAAAGTGCTATTAAGCAGGTTGCTAGCGGCCGTTTCGGCGTCACCTCTGACTACTTGGTAAATGCACGTGAAATTCAGATCAAAATATCTCAAGGAGCTAAGCCCGGTGAAGGTGGCGAATTACCTGGCCACAAGGTGTTACCAGCTATCGCCAAGGTGCGTGGAACCACTCCGGGAGTAGGACTAATCTCCCCTCCTCCGCACCATGATATTTATTCAATTGAGGACATGGCTGAGCTCATTCACGACCTCAAAAACGCCAACACGGAAGCACGCATTAATGTTAAACTCGTCTCCGAAGTCGGAGTCGGAACCATTGCTGCCGGTGTCGCAAAAGCCAAAGCTGACGTTATACTGATTTCCGGTCACGATGGTGGCACCGGAGCCAGCCCTCGATCCTCCATCCAACATGCCGGCTCTCCTTGGGAGCTTGGACTGGCTGAAACCAATCAAACCTTGCTGCTCAACAATCTGCGTAGCCGAGTAATTCTAGAAACTGACGGGCAGCTCAAAACAGGTCGCGATGTCGTTATTGGAGCGCTCCTAGGAGCTGAAGAATTTGGCTTTGCCACCGCACCCCTTGTGACTCTAGGCTGTATTATGATGCGTGTTTGCCACAAGAACACATGCCCAGTCGGTATCGCTACCCAAAACGAGGTTCTTCGAGCCAAGTTTAACGGAGCTGTTGAAAACGTCGTCAACTACATGAACTTTGTAGCTGAAGAAATTCGTGAATTGATGGCTCAACTAGGTTTCCGCTCCATCAATGAAATGGTAGGCCGCTGCGATCTTCTCGAAATGCACTCTGCTGTCGATCACTGGAAAGCCAAAGGCTTAGACTATTCTAAAATACTCTACCGCCCCAAAGTTGGTGATGAAGTAGGCACCTTTGCTACCCAAGAGCAGGACCACTTGCTTGATCGAGCATTAGACAACACTACGATTCTCGATCTGTGCCGTCCAGCAATTGAAAACTACGAAAAAGTTCATGCCGAGCTTGATATCATCAACGTAAACCGAGTTGTTGGAACCATCACAGGAGCCGAAATTAGTCGCCGTCATGGTGCAGCAGGTCTACCTGAGGATACTATCCATCTTAAATTTAATGGCTCTGCAGGACAAAGTCTAGGCGCGTTTTGTCCAAAAGGCATGACCTTCGAACTTGAAGGTGATGCTAACGACTACATCGGCAAAGGTGTATGTGGCTCCAAAATCATCGTCTACCCACCAAAGTGCTCGCCACCCGAGCTTGTTGCTGACGAAAACATCATCGTCGGTAATGTTGCCTTCTATGGCGCTACATCTGGCGAAGCTTACATGGCGGGTGTTGCCGGCGAACGCTTCTGCGTGCGCAACTCAGGGGTGCATGCTGTCGTTGAAGGTGTTGGCGATCACGCCTGCGAATACATGACTGGAGGATCTGTCACCTGCCTAGGCAGCACTGGCCGCAACTTCGGTGCTGGCATGAGTGGTGGTGTCGCATACATCTATAACGAACACGGCGACTTCGAATCAAAACTCAACCGAGCTATGGTTAATCTCTACCCATTGATCGAGTGCAATTCTGAAGAAATTGACGAGGTCAAAGCTCGCATTCAGAAACATATAGATTACACAGGCAGCGCCAAAGGAAGCCGTATTCTCGGCAACTGGGAAGAAGAATCTGCTAAATTCCTCAAAGTCATGCCCGCTGATTACGAACGTGTGCTCAATGCACTCAAACGCGCTGAAGAGAGCGGTCTAGAGGGTGACGACGCCATCCTAGCCGCGTTCAAAGAAAACGCGAAAGTCGGAAACTAACCGTTCCGCTCATTCATACGAAACAACTTAAAACTAACTCTACT
>CBFHKM010000015.1:25237-27777 GCA_965656385.1 Oceaniferula sp. | reverse complement strand
CTTTGTCTCACATAGCTCTGCCAGTTCATTCCTTCTTGCCACAAGACCCTCGCTTTCTTTATAAAGGTGGATGGTTAGATCTAATTCATATTCGCCTACTTCGATAAATTCTTCACACCCACCATCATCAATTAAAATGATTGGACAAAACTTAAGCTCGGATGCTGCTATAATTGAAAGGGTCTCCCGCAATTCATTGATGCGGCCCTTAGTCGTTATCCCGATAGATAATATACGCGCAATATTCATTTCAAAGATTATACATTAGTGATGATTTACTCGTTGTTATGCATACGACTAAATTTACTTTCGAAATCTAGGTTATTTATTTTTTGCTAGATTGGGACTTCATCCAACAATAGCAGTTACGAAGTTAGTAAGTATCTAGAGAGTGGCAGCCTACTCACCACCCTCACAACTATATGCGTATCTTCAAGTCGTGCACATAACTCCCTAAGGCACCATAATGATACACATACAGTTACGATAACCCCGAAAACTGAGGACCAAACTAGAGGGAGTGAAAATGATATAAGCAACAGCAAGCTGAGCAGCGCTCCCGCCTTTATAATCATCATCCACACTACACGAGACCAGCGAAAGCCGATTAATTTACGTGCAAATAAATTTACAGTTATTGTATGAATAGCACTGTTTGTTAGCTCAGCAATTGCTACCCCCTTTAACCCAAATAATTTTAGCCCTGTATATATGAGTGCTATGCGTAATATCTGATGAAAGCCTTCTACTCCGGAAAAAATTTTAGCTTTGCTCTTTGCCAGCATAACAAAAGAAAGAGGCCATGACACGGCTCGGCAGATACAACCGAGTATACACCACTTAAGCAACTCAACTGATTGGCCAAAATCATCGGTATACAAGACCTGAATAATCCAAGGTGCGAGAGCCATAATAGCCGATAATCCGGGCAGCATTAACAAAATCCCCATCTCACTTTGCTGATTTACCAGATCCCTCATTTTTCGATGATCATCAGATAATGCTGTCAAACTAGGGTAAAAATCGGCACCCATAGCATTCGTCACGATGCCCATAAATAAAACAGAGATGTTATAAGCAGCGAAAAATATTCCGACCGCTGCTAGGCCCATCTCATGAGTGATAAGCGCGCGCGTGGTATAATCTACGCCTCCGCCCAGTAATCCTGTCAACATGACTGCTGAACCCAATGTTATTAAGCCCTTCGTGAGTATTAACGACTCTCGCCAGCTAACCTCCAGCTTCATTACTTTTACGCGTCGTGAGAACCAGAAGGAAGCAGCTAATGCAATGGCCGACATACAGAGTAATGCTGGTATAATGCCTGCCAAACCCAACCAGAAATAAAACCCAATAGCAGTAGCTGTCCCAAATATGGAATTTAATATGTTTAGTCTAGCTAAGTCACCAATTCGACGCATCCCTTGGATCAACGCCATCTGTCCAGCTGCCACACTGCCCATAAAGACCACAAGCCCTAAGCATGCAATATGTATCGAATAATCAGCTGAGTGAAATGTCAAATGACTGAGTGGCAGAGCAAAAGCCGCTAAGGCCACACCCCCAATACTTCCTGTTAGCCAACATAGGCGCCTCAAGGTAACTACCGTACGGGCGATACGTTGCTCGTCTTGGCGCCCTGCGGCCTCGGCGACATCACGTATCCCACTTGTATTGATACCCAACCCCGTAAGGATGCCTGCCATACCCGATATAGATTGGAAAATACCAATCAAAGCGTGTCCAGTTGGCCCAAGTAAAACCGCAACAAACTTCGCCCTAAGCAGCCCAATCACTAGGCCAATACCTTGCGCCCCAGCTACGACCGATGAAGATCGGAAGATACGACTATAACTTTTATTTGCTTCCATCTAACTTACCAAAAAATTGTCGGCGTTATATTAGCTCGCAGAAATTGAGCTAGGGCTAAGCAAGCAGGTTTTCAAGCCCTGCTATACTTACTGCTCTTGGGTTGTTTTTGAGCCTACTAGCATGCATCCCATAGTTCACGACTATCCGCTTATCTTGCTCACTCGAAATTCCTAGCCTGCATAAGCTCGTCTCTAACTTAATCGCTCTTAGCTTCGCTATAAAGTTATCAACCGCATGATCCAAACTATCAGCATTCAGAAACGCTGTGATCTCATTAAGTCGGCTAGTAACAAATTTTGATCCCCTTGCGTCAAGGCAATCTACCTCAGTCACATCAGCATTGTATCTCATATACCGCGCTGTAAGCAGAGCCACCGCGTGTCCGTGGGTAATGCCAAAGTGTGAGGTCATTGGATAAGAAACTGCGTGAGGTGCCGTAGTCTTGGTAATATTAATGGCACGACCTGCTAAGTGCGATGCTTCCGCCATATGCTCAAGCGCCTCGGGGTCATGATCGATTACCGCAGACTCGATCCAGTTCCAAGCTAGCTCAATCGCTCCTCTAGCTAATTGCCTCGACTCATCGGTAGAATGTATCGACCAGTAAGATTCGATTCCCTGACACAGTGCATCCATGCCACTCGCTGCAGCGGTATGAGACGGCACAC
>CBFHKM010000015.1:19489-25140 GCA_965656385.1 Oceaniferula sp. | reverse complement strand
TCCTCACATCCAAGATAATCATCGAGGCTGAGTGGATTCGACCAGAAGGCTTTCATTAATTTAGCGGCATCGATAACGCTACCTCCGCCGACCGCTATAATAGCTTGATAGCTTTCCTTGTGATCGATTTGGTCAAGTAGTGCGGTAATATCCTCCACCCGTGGATTTGTATGGCAACAGCTGAGATGAGTCACTTCTTTGTTACTCAATATCGGCTCTAGAGCCTGCTCTGCGCCAGAAGCTCGATACATTCTATTTCCTGTTACTAGAAGAATTCTATCCGCCGAGAGGGCATCAAGGTATTCAGCAACTTTTGCCCAGCCGTCATCTCCGTGATAGTGTTGTTGTTCTGGCATAGCCAAATTTTCACCCTTCTAAATGACGCATGAAGGCATGCTTTTGATCCTGCGGCGATATATTCGGCCTGCCAAGGTCCGCCCTGTGTCCTGGGCCTATTCTAAGATCTAATAAAACCGGTCCCTCGGCATTCGATAGAGTCTCGAGAGCTGTCAGTAATTCAGATTCGCTACTCACTATATCAGCTGATCGATATCCACATCCTTTTGCAATCGTGGCGAAATCAATTTCTAAGCCACAAGTTGGCTGCCCGCCCACTGAGTCATGTCTGCCATTGTTGAGAATAACATGTACGAGATTTGCTGTTGCTGCTTGGCCTATGATCGCTAGCGAGCCCATATGCATCAGAGCTGCTCCGTCGCCATCGAGGCAGATCACTTGTTTGCTCTCACCTGCTAAGGCGACACCGAGTGCTACTTGAGAACAATGCCCCATGCTTCCTACAGTGAGAAAGTCTGTATCGTGGCTTTGCTTTAATCCATCACGCAATTCATAGAGTTCACGCGATATCATCCCAGTTGATGCTACTACAGAGCTATCTGGTTTTATTGCCTTGAGAATAAGCTCAATCGCTCTTTCACGAGTCAGTAAGATCGCTTCATCAGGTTTGTTATCATCCGTCTTATATTCGCTGAATGTATCCTTACTGACGAGCATCGCGATCGGCTTGTTCTCCTCTAGCGTGCGCTCATGGAGTTGCTTCAGCATTACTATAGCTTCGCTCGTTTCCTTGGGAAGGTGACAGTGTGTGATGCCCATTGCATCGAGCAGTGCGACTGTTGCCTTCCCTTGCGCCAGATGCTGTGGCTCATCCGCAAGGCCTGGCTCGCCCCGCCAGCCAATCATCAGTAACATCGGAATGCCATAGACCGAAGCATCAGCCAGAGAAAGCAGTGGGTTGATGGCATTTCCTAACCCAGAATTTTGCATGTAAACAAGCGAAGGCTTAGCTGATGCCAGATAATCTCCCGCAGCCAATGCTATGGCGGCACCTTCGTTGGCTGTTATAATATGCCTGTCCTCTGCACTGTGTTCTGCGACACATGAGCAGAAAGATCCCAGTAACGAATCTGGGACTCCGGCGTAAAAATCAACACCCGACTCAGTCAAGGCATTATAAAATGTGAGAGGATTGACCACTATATTAGTCTTTGATGAGTCCTAAGATCTCCTTCGCAGAGATACAACGACTCTCAGCTTCGGCTGACCTACCATGCTTTAAAATGGACTCCGCGGTATTTAGCATCGCAGGGTAAGCACTTCTGAGAAGGTGGTTGGCATAGATGACAACACTGAATCCCAGCTCGATAAGCTCAGATTCATAAATTTGATTATAACTGGTGGGAACTGCGACAAGTGGAACCTTGATCGTCAGTTCCTCATATCGCTGACAAAACTCGGTGATTTCTGTGGTAGTAGATTCACAGCTATGAATCATCACTGCGTCAGCACCAGCTTCTATGTAGGCTTGGGCCCTCTCAATAGCGTCATCGACACCCTGCTTAGCGATCAAGCTCTCAAGCCGGGCAATAATCATAAAATCCTCAGTAACCTGTGCCTGCTTCCCTGCGTGGATCTTTCGGCACATTACTTCTTTTTCTTCCAGCACTTGTTCGCGCTCGGTGCCATAGAGGGAATTCTGCTTTAGGCCCTGCTTATCCTCGATAATAATAGCGGAGACCCCCACCCGTTCGAGCGAGCACACCGTCTTGGTAAAATGCTCAGTGGCGCCTCCTGTATCACCATCATAGATAATAGGCTTGGTGGTAACATCGAGAATCTCGTTGATCGTCTGTGCACGGGAAGTTCGATCAATATATTCCGTGTCGGGTCGGCCTTTTGCTGTTGAGTCAGTTAAGCTGCTCAGCCAGATCGCATCAAACTCAGCACTGTGATCATTCTCGTGATAGCTGCTGTGTTCCACAATGAGACCAGACAAGGCATTATGTGCTTCTAGCACCCTGACAATAGGCTGTGCTGCTACCAGTCGTCTCAATCTACCGAGCCTGGCTCCTGGTGTTGTTCCTACTTCCTTAACCGCTTTGTTAAGAGCCGTTGAAGATAGGCCTTCTGTGTATTTAGGCTCGATAAGCTCGCCCCCCCACTGTCGAAGTATCTCAATAACTTGGTCACGAGTTTGTTTTTGTGGCCCCGTTTTCCAGTCATCACCATGCACCACAAAGTCTGGCTTCAGCCTCTTCAAATTAGGTACATAATCGAGTGTTTCTTGAGCAACCACGCGAGACACTCCTTTGACGTTTTCCACAATCGTTTTTCGATGCTCAAAGGGAAGGCTTGGCAGTCGCTTGTAACTCGCTATTGCACTGTCTGTTAGTAACCCAACCGTAACTTCACCGTAACCTCTGGCAATATCAATGATATTGATATGTCCTGGATGGATGAGGTCAGCGCTCATTCCTACGTAGACAGTTTTGTTAGAATTTGGCATGGAAATAATGATGTATTCCTGATTAGTCTTTCATGCGATCACGCAAAACATACCACAGAAAAAGCGAGTTATAGGTAAAATAGCGACGGAAAAGTCGGCGTGGCTCTCTACATAATCGATAAAGCCATTCTACCCCGGCTTTTTGTATCCATGGAGGTGCTTGTTTAACTTCGCCCGCATGAAAGGCAAAAGCAGCACCGATACCAAAATAGACGGCTGGCGGCAGGCGATCCTTATGTTCTGCTATCCAGCGCTCTTGCTTGGGACAGCCCAAGCCTACCCATACTAGATTAGCCCCTGACGCTTCAATTTTTTCACGAATACGATCAAACTCATCGTCAGGCCATATTCCAAATGGAGGGGCGTAGCTACCCGCTATTTGAGCGTTAGGGTAGTCTTGCGAGAATTTTTCGCTTAATTGATCCAGCGTATCTTGCGTGCCGCCAAAAAAGAAATGCTTGAGGTCATGTCTCTGGTTAGATGCCTCAATTGTTTTAAGCATTAAAGTCGGCCCATAAACACGATCTGTTAGTTTTTCTGCCTGCTTTAGATGTTGGTTAAGTAACCAAACCAACGGCATGCCATCAGGGCATATTAAGTCAAATGTTGCCATCACATCAGCAAAGCCGGGTTGATGACGAGCAAGAGCAGCGACGTGGGTATTAGCTGCTTCTACCGCATAAGCGCGATCACCAGCTAGCGCGGCTTCACTAATCCACTCAATAGCTTGTTGGTAATGAAGAGCTGCTACGGGTAGGCCGATAAGGTCAATGGTTTTTGGATCTGACAAGGTCATACACAATATGGCTCAATGGCACGCATTGCATCGTGCTCTGCCACTGCTGTATCTCTAGCATCTTGGCTGCCAAATAAATAGAGGGCATAGCCACCGTGTCCGCCGCCACAATACTTCGCGGCTATTGATCCTTTAACCTCAGGTAGCTCACTCATTCCCTCGGCAAGTTGAGCCTGATAGTAGAGGCCCACGCCTTCGGCTAGTTTGAAAATATCCTCATTCAAAACCCCCTCACGGGCAAGCTTACTGGAGGCCTCGATTTTATCATAGTCACGTTTCTTATCCGCATACCCTGGTGTATCGTGTTCGATACCTGTCCAGAAAATCGCCATTCTGCCCTCCAACATGTCGCCATTTCTTTTGAAATCGAGCACTGGGCGATGCCCACTTCTCCATACACAGAGACCTGTCTCATTTATGATGGCAGGATCTTGCCAGCCAACGCCAAGCTTAAGCTCAGCATCAACGCCATTTTCACCATTGAGCAAAGCCCATGCTCCACTGCCTCCGAGACCAGACTGTTTCTCGTAATCCCAAGCACGAAGGCTAACAAGTGGTGAGATGGCACAGTTCACGATAAAAGCTCCATCGCGTGCATAACGCGGCACATCGAGCCAACCACCCGCCAAATCAACTCTGAGTGGAGATTCAGTGGGTGCCTTGACCCACTTCACAATACCTGAGGTGGACACCGCCTTGAATTTAGGCGGTGTTTTTGAGAGGACGACATATTTAGCTCCGACTTGTGCGCAAAGGGCTTTTTTAACATCCCCGTATTCATCATCCTCAGTTACCGCTAGTATATCTGGCTTGGCCTCTAAAAAGTAATTTTTAAAGTCTAAGCCCGTATCATGGTCAGTACCGATTATAACCTCATCCACCATGCGCAGGCCTTCTAAGACTGCTTTCTTGTGCTCATCTGGTATTGATGATCGTCTCTGCTTATGGTGCCAGAGAACATCTTCTGACGCAAAACTAACGGTGAGGTGATCCCCAAGCGCTCGAGCCTCTTCAAAGAACTGAAGGTGACCAGCGTGCACAATATCATAGCAACCGGAAATAAAGACTCTTTTCATAATACGTTAAAAAACGGTGAATATTTCAAGCAGAAGTTTAGATAACTGTTTTAAAATAAGCAATAGTGCGATCTAACCCTTCATCAAGGCTGATTGTTGGTTCCCAGTTGAGATGCTTCTTCGCTAATGTGATGTCAGGTTGCCTTTGTTGAGGGTCATCGCCGGGGAGTGGTTCAAAGACAAGCTTTGATGATCCCCCAACCTTAGAGAGCACCTGATCTGCGAGCTCAAGCATGGTAAACTCTCCTGGATTACCTATATTGATAGGCCCTGTGACTTCGTCTTGATTCATGAGACGCACGAAGCCTTCAATCAAATCATCTACATAGCAAAATGAGCGAGTTTGTTTGCCGTCACCGTAAATGGTAATGTCTTGACCACGTAATGCCTGGCAAATGAAGTTAGACACAACGCGGCCATCGTCTGGATTCATTCGCGGCCCAAAAGTGTTAAAAATCCTAACAATTCTTATGTCGACACCATTTTGTCTGTGGTAATCCATGAAGAGTGTCTCCGCTGCCCGCTTGCCTTCGTCATAACATGAACGAATACCGATAGGGTTAACATTGCCCCAATAACTCTCTGGCTGCGGATGCACTGACGGATCACCATACACCTCTGAGGTGGAGGCTTGGAATACCCGGGACTTGGTTCGCTTGGCTGCCCCTAGGCAGTTGATGGCACCCATGACCGAAGTTTTAATAGTTTTGATCGCATTGTATTGGTAATGCGGAGGCGACGCTGGACAGGCTAGATTATATATCTGATCTGTCTCTATTTTGAACGGATCAATGACGTCATGTCTGAGCAGCTCAAAGTTCGGATGCTCCCTTAAATGTGCGATATTAGCTTTGAAGCCTGTGAAGTAATTATCCATGCAGATAACTTCATTGCCTTCATCGAGAAGGCGCTCACAGAGATGTGATCCAAGGAATCCAGCTCCACCGGTGACGAGTATACGTTTCATTAAATA
>CBFHKM010000015.1:5053-19479 GCA_965656385.1 Oceaniferula sp. | reverse complement strand
TTGTAGGATTAAATAAGGATCAGAATAAGCATTAGGAAAAAATGCCTAAACATGGGCATTTGTTGCCTAGCCCTTACCGATTGAGTATACATCGAACCCATGTTTTTCCAAGCTGTCATGGTCGAGGATATTACGACCATCAAAAAGGAACGCTGGTTTGAACATGTTATCGTAAACCTTAGCAAAGTCGGCAGTCTTGAACTCATCCCACTCCGTCAGCAATGCAACTCCGTGCGCTTGATCAGCGGCCTCCTCGCACGAGGAGCAGATATGTAGCTGGTTATCGATGACCTCCTGACTCACACCGACATAACGCAGATCTTCATGAATCATCGAGACCGGAACACGTGGATCATAAAGAGCAACATGTGCTCCTTCCATCATCAGATCGCGGCATACGTAAATAGAGGCAGACTCACGGGTATCATTGGTGTCTTTTTTGAAGGCAAAACCCCAAATGGCGATGCGTTTACCACGCACAGTATTGAACAAAGTCTTAACGATTTTCTCTGAGAAGCGCGACTTCTGCCAATCGTTCATTTTGATCACTTGATCCCAATAGGACGCTACTTCTGGCAAGCCAAAGTGCTCACACAAATATGTAAGGTTGAGAATGTCTTTCTGGAAGCATGAGCCGCCGAAGCCAACAGAGGCTTTCAAGAACTTTGGTCCTATTCTGGAATCTCGGCCAATGGCTCGACCTACTTCGTCTACATCTGCACCCGTCTTCTCGCATAATGCGGAAATCGAGTTGATTGAGGAAATACGCTGTGCAAGAAATGCGTTTGCAACAAGTTTAGACAGCTCAGAAGACCATAAATTCGTCGTTAAAATATTCTCACGGGGTATCCACTGATTATAAACACTGACAAGAGCCGCTACTGCCGCATCACCCTCTGGGGTGCGCTCTCCTCCTATCAGAATACGATCTGGATCTTGCAGGTCTTCAACGGCTGTTCCCTCGGCTAAGAACTCGGGGTTGGATAGCACCTGGAATTCACCGTCACCCGCGTTGGCATCGAGAATCGTGCGCATCGCCTCGGCTGTGCGCACAGGAATAGTGCTTTTTTCCACGATAATCTTAGGCCCTCTGGCAACCTTAGCGATCATACGTGCTGCTGATTCTATGTAACAAAGATCTGCCGCACGACCAGCGCCCATGCCATAAGTCTTGGTGGGTGTTCCAACGGCAACAAAGATGATATCTGCATCAGCAATGTGCTCTTCAACATCAGTGGAGAAGAATAAATTTCTGCCACGCGCCTCCTCAACTAGTTCATATAAGCCTGGCTCATAGACTGGGAGCTCCTTGCTGTTCCATGCAGCAATACGGTCAGCATTGAGGTCAACGACGTCGACGCGAATATCTAGGCACTTGGCTGCGATCATCGCCATCGTAGGGCCACCAACGTAGCCTGCGCCGATACAGCATATTTTTTTCGGTGTGTTCATATATTTTGTAGGGTGATTGTGTTAATAATTTATGATAAGAATGAGCTTACTGCAGCGATGACCGTGACGTGTGGTGCACACATCAGCTCAGGATAGACAGGTGTGCGTGAGATCATGCTGGATATTAGACGCGTAATGCTCAGGCTAAGGCGCTACTAACCAGTAGCATACCTCGAAGAGCGGCTGCGAAAATTATCAAGGAAGCCGTGAATGTCAAGGTCTGCTTCTTATCTGCCACCCATGTAGGTGGTACTGGGATTCTCTAGGCAATCATTCCAGCGGCCACCGTTTCATTGGTTTGCGCATCGATAAGAATGAAAGAGCCCGTGCTTCGGTTTCGCTTGTAGCGGTCGTGAATTAAGGGCGCAGACGTGCGCACGGTGATGCGACCAATGTCATTGAGGTTGAACGTTTTATCGTCCTCGATCTTATGCAAGGTATTGATATTCACTTTGTAATTTACCTCCTTGATGATGGCCTTAACCTCACGCGATGTGTGGCGTAAAATATACTTTCCGCGTGGAGTCATTGGCTTATCTGAAAACCAGCAAATCATGGCGTCGATGTCTTGGCTTACTTCTGGCGGGTTATTGGTTTTAACGATCATATCACCACGAGATATATCAATTTCATCTTCGAGGGTAATTGCCACCGATAAGGGACTATATGCCTCGTCGATTTCCTGACCATCCATATAGATCGACTTTACCTTACTATTAAAGCCAGATGGCTGAACGGTAATATCGTCTCCTGGTTTGAAAACTCCTCCAGCAACCCTGCCTGCATAACCACGGAAGTCATGCCACTCATCGGATTGAGGGCGAATGACCCATTGCACAGGGAAACGTGCTTCTACGTGGTTTTCTTGATTACCCACATACACCGTTTCAAGGTGATAAAGCAATGATGAGCCTTCATACCATGGCATGTTCTCAGAACGATCTACCACGTTGTCACCATTAAGTGCGCTAATGGGAATGAAACTAACATCGACAAAGCTATCGAGTCGAGATGCGAAATCTTTATAATCTTCGACAATCTTATTGTAGACTTCTTCAGAATAATCAACGAGGTCCATCTTATTGACGGCAACGACCACGTGTTGAATGCGCAATAAGCTCGCAATAAATGAATGGCGGCAAGTTTGCTCAATAACCCCCTTGCGAGCATCAACGAGAATGATGGCTAGATTCGCGGTCGATGCGCCCGTCACCATATTGCGCGTGTATTGAATGTGTCCCGGAGTGTCGGCTATGATGAACTTGCGCTTCGGTGTTGCGAAGTAACGATAAGCCACATCAATCGTGATGCCTTGCTCACGCTCTGCCTTCAATCCGTCTGTCAATAACGCCAAGTTAACGTTCTCGTCTCCTCGTTGCTTACTGGACTGTTCGACAGCTTCCATTTGATCCTCAAATGTATTCTTTGAGTCATAAAGGAGGCGACCGATAAGTGTGGACTTGCCGTCATCTACGCTACCCGCTGTGGTAAAACGTAGAAGATCCATGTCTAAATACCCTGATGTGTCTGTATTGCTCATACTATAATTTTTGTAAATTAGTGTGGTTCTGAATTCTGTAGCGATGGCCTAAAAGTAGCCCTCTTTCTTCCGGTCCTCCATCGCCGTCTCGGAACGTTTATCATCAGAACGTGTGCCCCGCTCTGTTTGTCTCGCTGATGCAACTTCTTGGATCACTGCATCAATGTCTGCAGCTGGTGATTCAACTGCACCTGTGCATGTGGCATCACCAATAGTGCGGAATCGAACGACTTTTTTCACCACTGTTTCGTCCTCCTGCACCGTTATAAAGTCGGTAACCGCTAATAATGATCCGTTGCGCTCAAATACATCTCGCTCATGTGAGAAGTAGAGATTGGGAAGATCGATCTCTTCTTTTTTGATGTATTGCCAGACATCCATCTCAGTCCAATTAGAAAGCGGAAATACGCGGAAGTGTTCACCATGTTGCTTACGACCATTGAAAATATTCCAAAGCTCAGGGCGTTGGTTTTTGGGGTCCCATTGTCCAAAATCATCACGGTGAGAAAAGAATCGCTCCTTGGCCCGTGCTTTTTCCTCATCACGTCGGCCACCGCCCAGTGCGGCGTCAAACTGGTGTTCTTCGATACCGTCCAAAAGAGTCACTGTCTGCAGACCGTTACGGCTTGCATTGGTCCCAGTCTCCTCAGTCACGCGTCCTTCGTCAATTGACTTTTGAACACTGGCAACGACTAAACGAGCTCCAATTTTTTCAACAAATTGGTCACGAAATACCATCGTTTCTGAGAAGTTATGGCCAGTGTCGACATGCATCAGCACAAATGGAATTTTTGCAGGCGCGAAGGCCTTGAATGCCAGATGCGCCATCACAATAGAATCTTTACCACCAGAAAAAAGTAATACTGGGTTTTCGAACTGCGCCGCAGTTTCTCGTAGAATAAAGATCGCCTCAGACTCTAAATGGTCGAGATGGCTTAATGAATAATTAGACATAGCTTGTTTATATATTGGATATTTTTTGTTTAATGGCTTCTAGCAGTTTTTCCACGCTCTCGGCAATCTCTTGCCCCTCTGTGTCAATGACTAGATCTGGATTATGAGGCTCTTCAAAGCTGCTATCTTTGCCGGTAAAGTTTTTAATCTCACCTGACGCCGCTTTGGCATAGAGACCTTTGACATCGCGTTTCTCGCAAAGATCGTAGCTCGCCTTCACAAATACTTCATAATAATCATCCCCTATGATGTCGCGGGCCAGATCACGTAATTCTTGGCGTGGCGTGATCACAGAAACGAGTGTGAGTATTCCCTGGTGCGCGAATAATTTGGCTACCTGTGATACCCTTCGAATATTTTCACGACGATCGTCATCAGAAAATCCAAGAGACTCATTAAGACCAGTACGAAGATTGTCGCCGTCTAAAATGGTCGTCATGCATCCCTGTTGGTGCAGTGTTTTCTCTGCTGCATTAGCAATCGTTGACTTTCCAGAACCAGACATACCATACATCCACACCACAAGGCCTTTTTGACCAAGTAGCTTTTCCTTGTCCTTGCGGGCAAGCTGCCTGCTAAACTCAGGATGTATGTGTTCGGAAATTGTGCTCATACCGTGACAAGGTTGTATACTGAAAGTCGTCGATGGACTTACACGGCATGCTATGAACAGGCGTGATTGGCAAGAAAAATATCCTGTGTAAGTTTATCAACTTACTAATGATTAAGTTTTGCAGCTCCACCATCTATGCCTATATCAAAGATTTTCTAGATTCCAGTCAAGCATCCGCCCGCGGTTGCTTAGTCAAAAAACCGACTAAAACCTTGCTGTATCATGAAGTGAATGTTGTTACCGCAAAGAATTATAATAAATAAACGCTTAGCGGAGGATTATTCCAACATAACTAGTAAATTTGTTCAATAAAAATTGAACAAATTTAGCAGATTCAATGATAAAGCAAATTGAGATATCATGGCGGCTTTGGTATTAGCCGTCCGCTCTCGCTCTAAATGGAGGCGAATTTGCGGTCGATTGCGGCAATGACCAGCTCCTCGATTCTGTCATTACCGATGCGATCAACGGCTTCAACAGAAAAGCCATTGGCAATTAAGCGTCGAGCCTTTTGAGGTGAAATACCTCGAGCGCGGAGATAGAAAATCTCCTCATCACTAATACTCGAACTCGTGCTTCCATGAGAACACTTCACCTGGTCCGCATTGATCTCAAGACCGGGCATGGAATTTGCCTCGGCCGTGTCTTCCATCATCAAGTTACGGCATGTTTGGTAAGCGTCTGTGTAGTGGGCTCCTTCATCAACGAGAATCAGACCTGAAAATACGGTGCGAGACGTTCCATAAAGCGTGTTTTTATAGAGTAAGTCACTGTTGGTATGAGGTGCCGCATGATGCTGGTAAGTACGCTGATCATACTGCTGCGTTCCCGACGGGATTGAACAAGCTAGCATATCAGAGTGCGCTCCCTCACCCGTCATCATGCTTATCGCCTCATTACGTGCCCACTTGGAACCAGTGTTGAGAGTGAAAGCTGTTGCGTGTGCATCACGACCGACCTCTGTGCCGTTTACTTGAATCATGCGGCTCTCAAGATTAAGCTCCTGTATTACACAATAACTTAATTTTGAACCCTCTCCGGCAATCAAGTCATTGACAGCAATGCACAAACTAGCATCCACTTCATTAGCACTAGCAAAACGATCTAGCACACTAACCTCTGCGTTCTTACCTGTGACAATCAAGGTGTGAGGAAAGGCGATTTGCCTAGCTCCGGCGATGACGTGGCTTACCTCGATTGGCTGATCAACTTTAACATTATCAGGCACATACACAAACAAACCGCCTTTGACATTTGCTCTGTGAAGTGCTGTAAACTTTGCTGAGCCAAGTCTCGCTTCACGCTGCATGAAATATTGCTGTACTAGCTCCCCATGCTTTTCCACTGCTTGCTCAAATGGCAAACAAATAACGCCTTCTGGAAGCTCTGGTATCTTGTAGGAAATATCGCTACTTGCTTCCGGCGTGTAACCTTCAAAATTAAGCTGCTTCAAGTTGCCAAAGCGCCATGTCTCATCCTTGCGCGACGGCATAGCTAGTGCGTCGTATACGCCTTGAGCACGTTGCTGGCTTTCTTCAAACCATGTTGGTATGGTGGTTGTCATCATTATCGTAAATTAGTAAAAATTAGAGGGTTAGTGACGCTTGCTTCGGGGCAATCTCTAGCCAACAGAACCTTCCATCTCTAGTTCGATTAAGCGTTTCAGTTCGACACTGTATTCCATCGGAAATTCGCTCACCAAATCATTGATGAATCCGTTGACGGCCAAGCTCATCGCCGCGGCTTCTGAAATACCTCGCTGCTGCATATAAAAAAGCATCTCTTGGCTAACCTGACTCACACTTGCCTCATGCTGGGTCACGTGTTGATTACCTCGGACAGTAATCGCAGGATAAGTGTCTGTCTTACTGTTAGCATTGATCATTAAGGCATCGCACTCAGTGTTGTTTTTACACCCTTTGAGATGTTTTGGAATGTGAACCTGACCTCGATAAGTTGAGCGCCCCTCACCGACAGAGATCGACTTGGAAACAACATTCGAGGAGGTATTATCCGCAGCGTGAATCATCTTAGCTCCGGTATCCTGATGCTGACCACTGTTTGCCAAAGCGATTGAAATCACCTCACCACGTGCACGCTCGCCCTTCATGACAACCCCAGGGTATTTCATCGTTAGGCGTGAGCCGATGTTGCAATCAATCCAACGCACTTCAGCATCTTCATGGGCAAGTCCACGTTTGGTGACCAGGTTAAATACGTTCGAGCTCCAGTTTTGCACGGTAACATACTGAATCTTAGCTCCTTTCATGGCAACAAGCTCCACCACTGCCGAGTGCAGCGTCGCTGTCTCAAATTTGGGAGCTGTGCAACCCTCCATATACATGACTTCAGCCCCCTCATCAGCAATGATGAGAGTACGCTCAAACTGACCAAAGTTTTCTGAGTTGATTCGGAAATACGCCTGCAAGGGGTGCTTCACTTTAAGACCCTTCGGAATATAAATGAATGAGCCGCCAGAAAATACTGCACTGTTAAGAGCAGAGAACTTGTTATCTCCTGTTGGAATGACCTTACCAAACCAAGGGCGGAAAATCTCCTCATGCTCTTTGAGGCCCTCCGTTGAATTAACGAAGATAACTCCGTCTTTTTCAAGCTCCTCTTTGACGCTCGAATAAGCAGTTTCAGAGTCATATTGAGCTTCGACACCTGCAAGGAAAGCGCGTTCTTGTTCGGGCACGCCGAGTCGCTCGAATGTTTCGAGTACTTCATCTGGAACATCTTCCCAATTACGCATTGGTTTTTGACCATCCGCAAGGTAGTAGCGGATGTCATCAAAGTGAATATTATTGAGATCTTCCGTCGCCCAATTCGTGGGCATCGGCTTACTTAGAAAGGTGTCGTAGGCCTTGAGTCGGAATTGGCGCACCCAATCAGGATCATCTTTTACATCACTGATGTAGTTTATCGTATCCGCGGACAAGCCTACGCCCGCGTCATACTTGTGGTTTTCAGGGAAATGGAAGTCACCCTTGGCGCGATCAACATCGATCGCTGCTTGGGTTTCTTGGTCGATAGTAGCTTCTGCACTCATATTATGTGGGGTTAGGCGTTTGCGAGGTTGCCATCTTTGAGGAAATCATAGCCGCTTTCCTCCAGTTCAAGTGCGAGTTCCTTTCCTCCAGTTTTGACAATCTGGCCATCAGCCATGACGTGCACATAATCCGGCTGGATGTAATCAAGTAGTCTCTGGTAGTGAGTAATCAGCAAGAAGCCACGCTCTGGTGAGCGCATTGCATTGACGCCTTTAGCTACAATTTTGAGAGCATCAATATCAAGACCTGAGTCAGTCTCGTCTAAAATACAGTATTTAGGATCAAGCATCATCATTTGCAGGATCTCATTGCGCTTCTTCTCGCCACCAGAAAAGCCTTCATTGACTGCACGTGCAGTGAATTTGCGATCCATTTCTAATACGTCCATTTTGGAATAAAGATTCTTATAGTAGGCAACCGCATCAATTTCCTCCCCTTTCGGCAGGCGCGCCTGAAGGGCGGCACGGATGAAGTTGGCATTAGAAACTCCAGGAACCTCTGCGGGATACTGAAAAGCTAAGAAGATTCCCTCGCGACTGCGCTCATCCACATCAAGCTCAAGAATATCTTGGCCATCAAGGCTTACTGAACCTGATGTCACCTCATAGTCGTCGTGGCCTGCTATAATTTTAGACAAGGTTGACTTACCAGACCCGTTTGGTCCCATAATGGCATGTACTTCTCCCTTGGGAATTTCAAGATTCACCCCTTTCAAAATAGGAGTACCCTCAACATTGGCGTGTAGGTCTTTGATGACTAGGCTCATGGTATTAGATGTAATGGTTTTTGTAAGAATTGGTTATTTGGAAATTTTACCCGTAAGGGTGATTTCGATGTTGTTGATTTGGACACCCGCTGGAAGGTCCAACAAATCGCTTAGACTTGCTCCCTCTTTGAGCGGCACATCGATCACCGCTCCTGATTGTTCATCTTGGAAATGACCATGCGCCGTCAAATTCGGACAATAGCGCGAAGATTCACGCTCAAAGTGCACTTGGCGCACCGCCCCATGGTCTACTAATGCCTCAAGGCAGTTATAAACCGTTGCCAAAGATATGCCCGGCATGTTGGCTTTTGCCCTCTCATACACCTCTGAAGCGGTTGGGTGATCACGCAAGCTCATCAATACATCATAAACCTCACGACGCTGGCGAGTCATCCTCAAGCCCTCAAGCTTGGAATCATCGGTGTGATCAAAATCTATGATTTTGTGGTTCATTGGGGAAATATGAGTAGAGCCGAAACAACAGCAAATAGGCTGTATAAGTCGATCTGCGGCAAATTAGCTCCGATTTTCGAGTGAGCAAGTCTAAATTTAGAATGATTCTAATGTGCAACAATCATACTGGCTTGCCATGTTTTAGGGCCAAATAAGGCAGCATAGTGGCAAATTATTGCCTACCAGCAGAAAATAGCACAGGCCAAGACTGCAAAACCGTAGCTAATACCAGCAATTGCGGCGACACGGTAGCGAGCATTTGTCTCTGTAACATAAGTAATCAGATCACGAAGGGTATAAGGCATCCCAACCCAAAAAAGACCGCCAAATATCGTCGCATAAGCATAAATAGGAATCAACAGCCGAGTAATGGGCGTTTCTAGATATGCACTGTAAATAAGTGGCGCTGCTGCCATCAATGCAAGTAACCCTAGCCCACGTACAGCGAGAAACTCTTTTACTTGTGTAATCATACCCACTGCCGCTATCGGTATAATGATACGCAGTAAGCTTTTTGCCTGATTAAATTCGCCCAAATCCATTTGCAGCTTACTCAGGGGACCAAGGCCGCTTGGAGCCACAAGTAACCAGAACCAAAACATTCCAGCCCCCATCAACCATGGTGCAATCACCCTGTTGCGCGGCAATTTAACCAAAAATCTTTTGCTCTCACTGGGTTTTACCAACATCCAACTATGCACGCCAATAAGCCAAACCGCTAGGATGTACCCTACTGTATCTAGTGATATTGTTTCGTATGGGTGCATGGTAATAATCTAATAAGTTTATAAGGGTGGAAATCGATACTAGGAACTGTTGCGCCTGTGGGAAGGCTTATTTCTAAGACAGCACGGCTGTTCCGTAAAGTGAGAACCCCGTTGTCTCTTCAATGAGGACATCAAAGACCTGACCAGTCATTCGCTCCGCATCTCCATCGAAAATAACAATCTTGTTCTGCGACGTTCGTCCCATAAGTCGTTCTTTATTCGTTTTGGATAGGCCTGTACATAAAACTTGCTGACGTGTTCCTACCATCGCCTGGTTCTTCTTCACCGATAGCTCATTTACGACTGCCAACAATGCTTGATTGCGCTCTTCTTTAACCCGCTCTGAGATCTGCCCCTCCATATCCGCTGCCGGTGTGTTGCGCCTTTTCGAGTACCGAAAAACAAAGGCATTATCAAATTCGAGATGTTTGACAGTTTCTACCGTCGCTTGAAAATCTTCCTCGGTCTCACCAGGAAACCCAACAATGATATCCGTAGTGATAGCAAGATCTGGGCGGGCAGCCTTCATGTTTTCACATATCTCAACAAATTTAGCATGCTTATAGGGCCGGCGCATTTGTTTTAGTATACGATCAGATCCTGATTGCATTGGGAAGTGAATGTGGCTGCAGAGCTTCGGCAGGTATGTGAAAGCGTCGACTAAGTCTTTGCGGTAACCAATCGGATGCGGAGAGGTAAAACGAATTCGCTCCAAGCCCTCGACATCATGCACCGCCTCAAGCAATTGCACAAAAGGAGATTTGCCATCAACTTTATCAAACTCCGTGCGACCATACAAATTGACGATCTGGCCGAGCAAGGTGACTTCCTTAACTCCCTTGGCAACCAGGCCCTCACACTCGGTGACAATGTCTGTAATGGGGCGGCCACGCTCTTTTCCACGCGTATCAGGAACAATGCAAAACGAGCAACGCATGTTGCAACCCTGCATGATCGATACAAATGCAGTGGATTGATCGCTTTGCGTGACATGATCACGAATTGTATTCTGACTATCTTTCTCCTCTTCGATATCACAAACACTCTCACCTGTGAGAGAGAACGAAGGGTTGTCCATTCGCATTTCCAAACGTCTTTTAAGTATACCATCCACATATTCAAATACACGGTGGTATTTCTGCGTTCCTACAACGACATCAAGGTGTGGAATATTTTTAAACAGCTCGTCGCCACGGCTCTGTGCCATGCATCCCATGTAACCGTAAACAACGTGGGGCTTACGTACCCGATGCCTACCCATAATACCCATCTTACCAAGAGCCTTCTGTTCGGCTTGGTCTCTGACGCTGCACGTATTCACTAGGATAGCGTCTGCATCCTTCTCATCGGGCGTGACTGTGTAACCACCTTCCACGAACATCCGAGCAACCTGCTCAGAGTCGCGTTCGTTCATTTGTCATCCGTATGTCTTGATAAATACCTTGGGCATAGGAAAACCGCTTTTGGCGGAAATTTGGATTAAAAGCCGATACTGATATTCAAAGAGAAGCGGATTTCGTCTTCAGTAGCGTGCTGGGCGGAAACATGTAGGCAATACCAGCTTATAATCAAGAATGATTTCCACTATCAGAGCCTACTGGGGTGCCTTACGTAGTAGCCTTTCACTCCACGGCGCTCGGGCTTCCAACGAGGACCCGTTGATTGCCATGTTCCCCCGGTATCAAAACGCAAACCAGCAATCACCATGAAAACGTGACCTTTGCGCACATATAGGGTGACCCAGTCGCCGTAGCCTTTTTTGCCATAATCAAAAAAGTTTTGCGACACGAGGGGGCGGTCTAACTTTCCGCCGGCATGAAGCACATAAGAAACGGCCCCTGAGCAATCATAGCCCCTATCGTAGAAACTGCGGTGACCTCCTCCATAAATGTATGGCTTATCAGTTAGTGCATTTGCAGCCTCAATCATTCGCTTCACCCGCCTTGGCGCTCTTGGCGGAGCCACTGCCTTTCCACTTGGGCTGATGTAAGCGGTTTTACCATGATCAAAACGATGCGTCAGATGCCGCTCCTGTGCTCGCAACTGAGAGGAACAAGAATTAAGTAGCGCACACACGAGCAAGGTTCCAAATAGTGCAAGGGTGAGACGAAATGTCTTCATTACATTACTTAACCATACTTAACCAAATGAATCAAACAACTAAACCAAACACTCGTTTAATCTACTGCGCTATTTTTTGTTCATCTCAAATAAAGGAATATCTCAGCACCCTCAACGTCTGATCGCTAATTATTAGCTCAGTTACCTGCCCCAAATGCCTACCCTTGATCGTTTTGCCCTTTTTTCCAACATGCGCAAGCCACTCAGATAGCGGCGCGATGTCATTCGACGTGCAAAGTTTGCCTTTTCGCCCTCCCACATTGGTTCGCTCCATTCAGCCCCCATGCCGTGCGCTCTTGCAAGGCCAGCCTTTACCAATGCCTCGTCGAGCCTTACACCCTGATCATTAATCACAATAGCGTAGTAACGTGATTTTTTAGCAGCTCCACCCGCTTTTATTTTTTGAGTGTAGACACGAAATGGCTTACTCAAAAAATTACGAGTAAACTCAGCTGCTTTCTCCCCCCATTTATGCAAGTCTTGTTGATCGATGCCAAAATCCTTCGCCTGCTCAACAAGGCGCGATTCAAAACGATCATCCGTCTCTGGGCAATCAACACCATAGAGTCGAAACAGGTATGTGTATCCAGTAATCGGTTTGGCAGCAAAACTATCTCCATCAAAGTACTCATCAACCATTAGTTCTGACCGGTCATAAACAAGCCACGTTTTTTCAGATGCTGCTGCATTGACCCCCAATACGATGGTTAACAAAGAATAAGATAACAGTAGTACTTTATATGAATTTGACATTCTACTACGCTTATACGCAGTTTACTTAGCTGTCGAATTTATTTTTGTTAGATTGTTAGCTAGTTAGGCTCAGAGCTTAGAATTTATCCTCTGCATACGTTGATGAAAATTATCATTCCATAGATGGCAGCCAAATTAGCGGTTCCACCTTTTCACTGTGGTGCGAGACAAAGGAAGCTCTAACTGCTGCCATTGAGGTCTACAGGTTTCTGCTTGATAGCGATGAGAGCCGCCACTCCACACCCGCTGAGAAAGTGAAAGAACATAATCTTTGGATTGAGCTGCGGCGGATTGTAAGAGGCGCGTAATGTTGTTCATATGAACACTATGCCTATCGTTCACTCTGCAGTCAAGCCATTGCAGTCGATTTATTCTGTTTTTATTCTAATTCCAGATCCGCTCCCTCTTTAGGAGCTCGCACTACTCGATCTACTGCGTGCTTAGTAACCAAGTTTCCTTTTACCGCACGTCCCTTCAGGCCGAGTTCACCAAAGCCAAATAAGCGCGATAAACTGCGCAAACGAGGAAGAGGCTTAAGGTGTACAATCACTGTATTTTCAGCACTTTGCTCATCACTATCGTGAACAGCAAAGTAAAGCACGCGCGTGCCTTTTGTTCCCTTAGTCAGGTCGTATTCTTTGTCTCGAGTTACCCCACCCACTTTAAATCGCTTGGCATATACTGCACCTTGGCGGCCATCTCTGTAGATCATCGAATACACCTTTTCATCATCTTTACGGAACACTGCAATATGCTGAATACGTTTACCAACAAATGCCTTATCGGCAATCTTCGTGACTCGCATTTTACCCTCTCCATCAAAGGCAATGACATCATCGATACGAGAACATTTCTCAACGGCGTCGTCCTTCTTCAAGCCCCAACCAGCAAAGCCATCCTTGCGATTCACAAAGAGAGTTTCAGTGGCGGCTACCACCTGAACTCGATCAACAACGCTGAATTGGTCTATTATGGTTCGACGTTCACGACCTTTACCATACTTCTTAATTAGGTTTTTATAATAAGCGACGGCGTATCGCGTTAAGTTGCGGAGATTTTTCTCCACGGCCGCGATCTCCTCTTCGAGCTTACTAATAATCTCATCCGCCTTGAAGCTATCAAACTTCGAAATTCTCTTAATTTTTATTTCGGTCAAGCGCACGATATCTTCCTCGGTCACTTCTCGCTTAAGTAACTTAGTGTAGGGTTTTAACCCTTTATCAATAGCCTTAATTACCGCCTCCCACGTTTCACACTCTTCAATATCTCGGTAAATGCGATTTTCGATGAAGATTTTCTCTAAGGATGAGAAATGCCATTTTTCCTGGAGTTCGCTCAAACGTATCTCAAGCTCCATCTTGAGCAGTTGCTTAGTTTGCTTGGCACCGTGCTTGAGAATTTCACTAACACCCATGAATCGCGGTTTACCATCATGAATCACACAGGCATTTGGTGAAATAGATACCTCACAATCGGTAAATGCATAGAGTGAATCGCGAGCCATTTCAGGATCTGCTCCAGCCGGCAAGTGTACTAGAATATCCGCTTTTGCCGCGGTATTATCGATGACCTTCGTGATTTTAATTTTCCCCTTCTCATTAGCCGCAACAATGTTGTCCATCAGGCTCCCGGTAGTGACCCCATAAGGCACTTCAGTAATGCGTAAGATCCGCTTCTTTTCGATTTCAACCTTAGCACGAACTCGAATTTTACCACCACGCAGCCCATCATTGTAGTTACTGGCGTCCATAATGCCTCCAGTCGCAAAATCGGGCAACAACTCAAACGGCTGCTTACGCAAAGCTTGGATACTGGCCTCAAGTAATTCGATGAAGTTATGCGGTAGCATTTTACAAGCTAGGCCAACTGCAATGCCTTCTACACCTTGGGCAAGGAGCAATGGAAACTTCAGAGGCAAGGTGACCGGCTCTTTATTACGACCGTCATAACTACG
>CBFHKM010000015.1:1263-4955 GCA_965656385.1 Oceaniferula sp. | reverse complement strand
GCGACCACTCTGTAGTTTTTGGATTAAACGCGACCTCAAGCGCAAAGGGCGTTAAGCGCGCTTCAATGTATCGAGGCGCTGCCGCTTTGTCCCCAGTGAGTATATTTCCCCAGTTTCCCTGAGTATCAATGAGCAACTCTTTCTGGCCAAGTTGCACCATAGCATCACCAATAGATGTATCACCATGTGGGTGATACTTCATGGTATTACCCACCACGTTCGCTACTTTGTTATAACGCCCGTCCTCTAACTCGCGCATAGAGTGTAGAATTCTGCGTTGCACGGGCTTCAGACCATCACCCAAGTGCGGCACTGCACGCTCCATGATGACGTAGCTAGCGTAATCGAGAAAGTAATCGGCATACATGCCGCCCAAATTCTGGTGCTCTTGGGCGTCGTCGTTGGCGCTGTCGCCAGCTGTAAAATCTAGTTCATCCATGGGAGGAGTATCGTCAGAAAAGGGAGAAGGGAAAAAAAGAGTGGGGATTTCGGAGTAGCCTTTATTTAAGCAACCTTAAATACTGATGCAAGAGCCGATTTACATTTGAGCAAGCTTTCGACTGCCTTAGGCAATTCCTGTCACTAAAAAACCGATTAGATCCTGATCCTGACCCTGACCCACAACTCCATTTACTACGACTTCTCTGGGTGCGAGTGAGCAAAAAACTGCTCCATGCGTTTATGCATGTCATCATAGAAGCCTTTTTTCATGGCTTCGAGCATTTCCTTTTTTTCTACAGCTGCATAACCTGCGTTCTCTTGTTCAGTGAACATTTTCTCGTGAAATGCACGTTCAAGCTCAATCATCGAGTCAAGAAATGCTCGAGCAGCCCTTGAGTGTTCGACACCATCAACCAATGCGTTTTCGAGTGTCTTGTTTCTAGTCACGGCAATCAAACTACCCTCGCCAAGTTCCTTCATGTAGCGGTGATGGCTCTTTAAAAACGCCGCATGATCGCTGTCGTATTGTATCTCTTCCCTATCCAATAATTTATCATATGGGCCAGCCTTGCAAAAAAACTTCACCATCAAGGGGATCGTATCAACAAGCATAAATAGGGCGGTAAGAATCCAATAGGTAATGTAGGCAAATCGGCCCCCCTCTTCTCCCTGCTGAAATAAGTGGTGAAGCGCAAGCGTCTGCGTGAGGACATCGCGACGATCATCTTCGGTAATGGCAACAATAGCTGTTCGCTCATCAACACCCGTAGCCGCAAGCTCCCCCTGCATGCGCTTGAGCTCAACAAGCATAGAGTCGATTTGCTCTTTGATCGTTGCACGGATCTGATTTTGCTGGCCGACAAACTGGTCCGCTTGGTCCGCTTGAACTTTACGTCGCAGAGATGCCACTCTTGCGTCTTCGGCTGCCGCAATCTCTCGCTCCTCCTCCATTTTTCTCTCAAACGCAAGGATGGCTGTCGCTTTAGATTCGGCAGTGCTGGCCAGTAAAATACTTTTTTCCTCAGAAAGGCTTTTCAGAAGTGAGCCCAGTCGTGCCGCTTCTGTGCGTCGCCACGCTAACTGATCGTTACGGATACTGCGCGCACGCGGACCAAGCCCACGGAGGCCACTACGCTCGCCGTTCACTTCTTTTTCAAACTGCTCCTGCCAAAACGCCTGCTCTTGCTGAATCTTGGTGTATTGCGGAGTGACTGTAGCCATCTCGTCCGTGATGGCTTCGACTCGGGAAGTAAATGCTTGAGTAGCTTCGTCAATCGAGGCTTTTAATCGAGCCTGCTGTGCGGCGGTGAGCCCCGCGAATTCATCCCTCTTTTGTTTTTGCTCCGCGATGAGAAACTTAGCACTAAAACTGTCATTCCATTTTTCCCGCTGTTTAGCAATTGCGGCTTCCTGTTGACGAATCTCCGCACGCTTGACCAGCTTCTCTTTTTGAAACGACTCCTTCGTCTGCTCGATCTGCGCTGTGCGATCCAACTCGATGACCCCACTGATCGTGTCTTGAAACATGAGTAGCACCAAAGGGTGGGCGATGGTTAAGCCCATCAGGCCTGCAACGACAAACCGGAGCGCAAATTGACCAAATTTTTTGATTGGGGAAAGAAACGGCCGGTAGCTTGCCAGCAGCGCCCGATCAATGGCCATGATAATGAATGACCAGACAGCGGCCACGGGGAAAATCACCCAGTTATTCTCCGTGAGAGTAGATAGCGCATAAGAGCAGGCGATAAAGGCAAACACACAGGGGACAAGTACCGTCGCGCCATAAGCAACATACTTGCGTTGTTCCCAATTCGGGCATTGCTCCAAGGTCTCAGTACCAGCTCCGGAGAGCCAAAAGAATACGCGTTTCCATATTGAGCTTTTAACTTGAGACATTGATTTTAGACTTAATTTAGGGTGAAGTTTTACATATCATCCCCCGACAGCAATCTTTTTCCCCATCGAGTGGTGTTGAATCTTGATTCTTCAATCTTTCCCCTTAAAAAAACGACATGCGCATTCTCACCGGTATCCAGCCAAGTGGCAAACTTCATATTGGCAACTACTTTGGCGCCATGCAGCCTGCCGTCGAGCTGCAGGATAAAGGCGAAGCGTTTTACTTCATTGCTGACTATCATGCCATGACCAGCATGAGTAATGCCGATACCCTGAGGAGTAATATACAAGATCTTGCCATTGACTTACTTGCTTGCGGGCTCGATCCCGATAAAGCCACTATTTTCAGGCAGTCAGATATTCCTGAAGTCAATGAGCTCGCCTGGATACTTTCCACCGTCTGTCCTATGGGCCTACTCGAGCGTGCCCATTCTTATAAAGATAAAGTCGCCAAAGGCATATCACCTAACCATGCGCTCTTTGCTTATCCAACTCTCATGGCTGCTGATATTCTCCTTTATGACGCTGAGCTGGTGCCTGTGGGTAAAGATCAAAAGCAGCATCTTGAAATGACGCGTGATCTCGCCGGAAAAATCAACGACCGCTTCGGCGAGGGAACACTGACGATTCCAGAAGCACAAATCGCAGATCACACCGCGGTTGTTCCGGGTCTTGATGGTCAGAAAATGTCAAAAAGCTACAACAATACCATCCCCCTCGATGGTGGTAAAAAAGCCATTCGCAAATCAATCATGCGCATCGTTACCGACTCGACACCGGTCGAGGAGCCAAAGTCGACTGCGGATTCCACCGTCATTGCTCTTTATAAGTTATTTGCTGATGAAGCCGCAGTGCAACAAATGATCACCGACCATGAGGCTGGCGGTTTCGGCTATGGCGACTTTAAGCAGCGTGTATTCGATAGCTATTGGGAATTCTTTGCACCTGTCAGAGACAAACGTGCAGAGCTCGAAAACAACCTCGATTATGTCAACGAAGTGATCACCCACGGGGCCCTAAAAGCTCGCGCTGAGTCCACCAAGGTCCTAGACCGAGTCCGCGCTGCTGTTGGCTTGCGCTAAATGCTGGAGTCACAACCTGCATTCGACCTGTAGAGCTTACGCCTGTCAACGAGCAAGCCTTGTTGATCAAATTCCACGCCCTCGGCGAGTAGCAGCGCCCGCTTTTTCTCTAGCTGCTTACCCGCTGCTGCTCCAAAATAACCACCCAAGCTTAAGTCGGTCCGAATGACGCGGTGACATGGAACTGCGGGCGCGAAGGGATTTCTTCGTAGCGCTTGCCCGATTGCTTGAGCCGATCTGCAATCTAGAATATCAGCCAATATCGCATAGGTC
>CBFHKM010000015.1:0-1164 GCA_965656385.1 Oceaniferula sp. | reverse complement strand
AAGGGATTTCTTCGTAGCGCTTGCCCGATTGCTTGAGCCGATCTGCAATCTAGAATATCAGCCAATATCGCATAGGTCGCTACTTGGCCTACAGGAACACCTTGCACAGCCTTATAGACTCGTTGTTCAAAATCTGTTGGCTTACGCAATAACACTAACGCAGTTTTGTTTTTCGCTGAAATTTAGAAGCCCGATCGACATTGTGAGAAACCAAAGCTCCGGTTGCAGGATTGACGACGTAGCTCGCACACCAAGCATCCGAACCATCTCCCAGCGTGATATAAATACAAAGATTCGAGCCTACCATATACAAACCCAGTTGCGGATTATTATTCATCCACTGAGAACAAAGATAGCGTGTTTGCTCGAGGGGCACCATCAAACCTCTGCCATCAACAGAAATAAGCAATGACTCCACTACATAGGTCGGAGGTGGCGAACCCATGTCGCCATACCATGTAGACTGCATGGCATCTCTGCGACCATTGTATGGGCGCCATTGCAATACAGCTACCACATCACGATCTGCTACTTTCGCCCTCATCACCTCACGCATATCACTGGCGATGTTGGTAATACCTGGCACCTTACTCCATATCGCCGCCTCATTACGATCTGAGCTCGAGCCAGTGCCAGTAATAGTACCAGTGCCACTCGGCGAATGATTGACATTAGATGGACTACAAGCTGCCATGATTACTCCCATACTGAGCATTGCTAATATTGATCTGTTTTTTATCATCGGCTACTGGTTGGTTGATTGATTCGTTAGTTGATTGGCGGGGGTTAGGGTACCGCGGCCCTCCATCTCAAACCAAAACCTTTCATTTATCAATTCATTCTTTATCGGCGTGATAATTCTTTTGCCAGATACAAGCTCAGTGGGCTACCAACGGGCAGGGCTAATCGTCCTATGAAAACTGATGAAATTATCACGCTTTCTCTATCATCATACTCCACACGGTAAACATGAAGTGCGCCGTATCATCGCCGCAGGCAGAGTCAGTGTTGATGGCAACCAGGTGCGTGATGGCCAGTTTCATATCGGAGACTTTACTCACGTCACCGTCGACGATGTTGTTTTGCGCAATCAATCCCCAGTCTACTTGATGCTCAATAAACCTGCAGGCTACTTGAGCGCTACTGTCGATAATGAACACCCTA
>CBFHKM010000014.1:7606-27795 GCA_965656385.1 Oceaniferula sp. | reverse complement strand
TTTTCGGCTGATGTGCCAACAAATGGGCGTGCGATGACTCGGCCGATGTTTAGAGGCGTGAGAATATCGCGGCAAAGTTTACAAAGATCATAGAGATTCTCGAGCCCAAACGATTCTTCGTGGCAGGCGATCTGAAAGACACTGTCGGCAGAGGTATAGAAAATAGGTTTTCCGCTACGCATATGGTCTTCGCCCAGCTGGGCGATGATTTTCGTGCCGGAGGCATGGCAATTTCCAAGATGCCCAGGAATGCCAGAGCGAGTTACAATCTCGTCTAGTAATTCTTGCGGGAAGGAGTTTTTTTTGTCGGGAAAATATCCCCAGTCCCAGAGAGCCGGAACACCCGCCATTTCCCAGTGTCCGCTCGGAGTGTCTTTGCCTGATGAGATCTCCTTAGCGCAAGCGTGCTTGCCTAATAAAAAACGAGGTGGGTGCATACCGCTTGGAAATGCTCCGGTGCTTGTTTTATATGCATCAAGAAGGCCAAGTGAGGCCAAGTGAGGTAAATAAAGTGGCTTTCCTTGTTGATGGAATTGCTCGGCAATATGTCCGAAGGTATCAGCGCCAGCATCGCCAAATTGGTGAGCATCAGCGGATGATCCGATACCAAAGGAATCGAGGACCAGCCAGATGATGCGTGTGGGGGGCATGAGATTAATTGCTTATTGTCTGGTGTATGACGGGTAAGAGTTCAGGTGCGCTATCTGAGACTGTAATCGCTTTTTTTATTGATGCGGCCGCCTGATTCCAAGCGCTTTCGTTTTGGGCGTGAACTGTTGCTATCGGCCTATCAGTGGATTCTCCAATGGTAATGAAATCACTAAGCCCAACCGCGAAATTGATATTATCCTCAGCACGCATGCGGCCTCCTCCGAGTTCGACCACCGCCATGCCGAGTGCGCGGGTATCAATGCTGGAAATAAATCCCGATTGTTCAAGATGCACTGGTTTGATGACTTCGGCTATGCTGAGATGCTTGTCAGGTTGTTCAATCAGATCGTGAGGCCCTCCGAGGAAATTCACCATTTTCGCGAAACATTCAGCAGCCCTGCCGCTTGCCAGTTCTGCTTCCAGCATAGCAGCAGCATCGGCCGGGTTGTCTGTTATTTCTCCGAGCATGAGAAGCTCGGTGCAGAGTGAGAATACAACCTGCAGTAGGCGAGGGTTTTGATGCTCGTTGGTGAGGAACTGAATGGCCTCACGCACCTCGATCGCATTGCCCGCGGTCGATCCCAGCGGTTGGTTCATGTCCGTGATTAGGGCGCTCGTATTTACCCCCGCAGCATTTCCTATGTCTACAATACTTTGAGCGAGTAACACTGAGTCTTGGTGGGTTGGCATGAATGCGCCACTCCCCGTTTTCACATCCATGCAAAGGCAATCGAGGCCAGCGGAAAATTTTTTCGATAGGATAGAAGCGGTGATGAGTGGGATGGACTCGACGGTCGCTGTGATATCGCGCGTGGCGTAGAAGCGCTTGTCGGCTGGTGCAAGATTACCAGTCTGTCCGATGATGGCCACTCCGCATTCACGGACTGTTTTACGAAATAAGTCGTTGTCTGGAGTAGAATTGTATCCTGGTATGGCATCGAGTTTATCCAGAGTGCCACCAGTATGACCCAGTCCTCGTCCAGAGATCATGGGCACGTATCCGCCACAAGCTGCTAGTAAGGGGCCCAGTATGAGGGAAACACCGTCGCCGACACCTCCCGTGGAATGTTTATCAATGATGGGCCCCGGGAAATTCTCCTGTTTCCAATCGAGCACATCACCAGTGTCACGCATTGCAAGGGTGAGCGCAGTGGCTTCACCAAGTTCCATACCCTGGAAATAGACAGCCATGCCAAAAGCCGCGATTTGCCCTTCGCTAACCGAGCCATCGGCAATGCCGTTGGAAAAAAACTGCAGCTCTTTGGCGCTCAGCGATTCGCCATCACGTTTCTTACGAATGATTTCCTGCGGCAGCATATTAGGAGAAAATTTTGGTAATGTATGGCCAGGCGATATGACCTAAGTAAATACCAAGAATTCCCATGACCCCTGCAAGGGCATTGGGGGCGGGTAATGGCATCTTGAGTGCGGTGAAAAGTATCCCTACGACAAATCCTGTTAACAGGGACAATAGAATGATGGTTAAGCATTGTGGCATAAACCATTTCTAAAGCATCAACTTTGCTAGGGCAAGGATCAGATTACTTCACCACTTTTTTTGGATGTATGCAATATAGCGGCCACGGCCTAGTAAGGACTTGATGGCTAATAAAGTCTCGGGATATGTCTTGGTCGAATTGTCTTGGATACGACGAATGAGCCTTCAATGGTCTCATTGAACGTTCCTTGTGATCGCAACAACCGGACTACGATTCTTCCATGCTACTTGAGCAAGTCGAGAATCGGCTGAGGCCATACACCAAAAAGTAAAATACCCAGCATGAGAATCACGAGCACACATTTGGTGATAATAGGTACTCGCATTGGGCTCGGATCACGTGGTTCATGCCAATACATGGCTTTTACGACCTTGAGGTAGTAATAGAAACCTGCAGCTACGCTGACAAATGCGATGCTGAGTAGCCACCAAGAAACGCCATTTTCTATGGCCGACTTGAAGATGAAAAATTTGCCCCAAAAACCTGCAGTGAGTGGGACTCCCGCGAGTGCTGCCATGGCAACAGTAAGCGCTAAAGCCAGAGCTGGGTTACGTTTGCCAAGACCATTGAAGGCTTCAAGTTCGTCGCTGTCTTCCTCGGATCGGATCAAGGCTAGCACAAAAAATGCGGCAAAAGTCATCAATAGGTAAGAGCCAAGGTAAAATGAGACTGATACGTAATCTTGGGTGGCGACACCCATGAGCAAGAAGCCAGCGTGGGCAATGGAGGAGTATGCCAGAAGTCGTTTGAAATTACTCTGAGAAATGGCTGCTAAGTTACCATAAAGTAGCGTCGCTCCCGCCATGATGAGTAAGACAGTGCAAATTGAGTTGCTGGTGAGCTCGGAGGCTAAGAATGGAGATATGATCGTCATCAATACAAGGAATCCTGCGGCCTTGGAGGCTACCGATAGAAATGCAGTAATCGGGGTGGGAGCACCTTGGTAAACATCAGGAATCCAGAGCTGCATGGGGACGGCCCCAACTTTGAATCCGAGCGCTATGAGGATTAGGGCGATACCAAACAACAGATGGCTTTGATTGTAGGAATCACCTGCAAGGATTTCTGCGTAGAGTGAAATGTCCGTCGTTCCCATTGCACCGTATATCCAGGCAATACCGTAGACGAGAAAGCCAGTCGATAGGGCGCCGAGAATGAGATATTTTACACCTGCCTCCAGAGATCCTACATTACGACGCATGAAGGCAACCATCACATAGAAGGTGATTGTGACTAACTCGAGAGATACAAAAATAGAAACGAGATCTGTTGCTGAGGCCATCCACATGAGGCCCGCACAGGCAAAAACAGGTAGGCAATAGAATTCACCAGTGGCGGAGTCGTCATCATCACCAGTGGTAAATTTAGTGAGCACTTTGCTGAAGTCGACAGACATTAGAAGCACAAGGATCGTGCTGATTATTGCAATGATCTTATAAAAACGGGCGGTTTGATTATCGCTGTAGAAACGTTCCATCCATTCTGGAACCGGGCAGCAAGATGGAGCCGGGCAAAAAAGCATGATAAGAATCACGGTTAATCCGGCAGCAGCGACTAGCCCGATTTGTGATTTGTTGCCTTTTGTGAAGGCTTCAATCATCAGTAGGACAAGGCCAAAGCCGACGGTGATGAATTCGATAAGGTGAGCTTGCATGATGATGAAGTGAGCTTGGAGTTCCTCTGCTAAGAATCAGTTGGAAAGGAACTGAAGAATGATTTTGGGATAGATGCCGACTACAAGAAGTGTAATGGCTAAAATATACGATGGTATTTTTTCGCAGTTATGAATGTCGGAGGCATTTTCAGTAGCCTTCACTAATGGGCCTTGAAAGCTATTGCGATAGGCGCGGAGCATATAAACGGCACTGATGACGACACCCCAGAGTGCGATAATTGTAGTTTTTTGAACCCAACCCATGCCTTCACCCGGTGTCCAGTCGGCAAACCCAGCAAAGAATACCATGACCTCACCCGCGAAGTTGGCCAAACCGGGAAGACCTATGGATGCCATGCCTGCTAATCCGAAGAGGAATGCCAGTGCGGGGGCTGTTTTAGCAAGGCCTCCGAGTTGGGCGATTTCAAGAGTGCCTGTTTTCTGTTCTACAACAGAAGCAAGTGAGAAAAGAAGGGCGATTGAGATGCCGTGGGCAAACATGAGCAGCACAGCAGCGGGAACAGCAATAGTGTTGTCGGGATTGGCTGAGAGTGCGGCAATGGCTAAGAAGATGTAGCCCATGTGCATTACTGACGAATTGCCAAGCATGAGGTCGAGGCGTTTTTGATTGATCGTAACCAGTCCTACCCAGATGATGTTACCAAGAAGAAGAACACAGATCCATGGTAGCCAGTGCAGCATACCTTGTGGGGCCACCTTCATGCCAATCACAAGAAGTCCATAGAGACCAAATTTCTTCATCACGCCAGCGTGTAGCATTGCTACTGGTGTGGGTGCGCTTGCATATGCTGGGGCGGCCCAGCTGTGCAACGGAAACAAAGAGACAAGGGTTCCAAACCCAATAATAAGAAGGAGAGCTACCGTGTTTTGTGCTGCGACTGGAATCTCCTTTAAATCGCTGAATGCAAAGCTTCCAGTGTGTGCGGTGGCCAGTAACAAGCCCGCAAGCAATATGATCGAGCCAAATGCAAGATAGATGGTGATTTTCCACGCAGCTTGTTTGCGGTCACCACGACCCAGTATTCCGATCATTAGAAAAGTTGGTATCAAGGCAAGCTCGTGAAAGGCGTAAAAGAAAAATACATCCGTTGATAGAAAGGCTCCGATAGCTCCTGCGGCGATGAACAGGGTGCTGGAATACCACAGCTTTTCGCGTCCTTCAGGGCATTTGCCACTGTAGACTGCCGCTAGTGTGACGATTACGCTGAGAATGACCATGATTGCACTGATACCAGTGATTCCAAGTGAGAGGTTGATATTGGGATCAGCCAATACCTGCAGACTAAAGCCGTCAGAACAAGCAGGACATGACAGGGCGTAGGTTGCAACGAGTATATTGGCTAGTGAGGCGACAACAGCTGAGAGTCTGGCCGGCAGGCCACCAAGGATGCCAATGGCAGCCAAAAGAGGAATGAGAATGAGAGCGAGTAGCATGGTATAGAGGAATAGGTCTTAGATGTCCAATAGGTCTTATTTGTTGATAGGACGTATTATTTTGAGGCAAAGACGGTGAAGTAAATAACGAGTAATACACCGACGGCCATAAGGAAGGCATAGCCGCTGAGGCTTCCTGATTGAGCGTATCTACGGAAAAAATTGCCGATGCCCGTGGCTGAACGAGTCAAGCCTCCGACGAGCAAAGTGTTAATGAGGAAGGCGTCTAGGAAATGGACGATGGCTGCGAGCGCATCTTGGAAAATCTTGATGATCCATGCGTAGATCTCATCAAAGTAAAACTTGTTTCGGAATAAGGGGATGCTGAGAGGGTCCTTGTCTTTTCCTGAATAGACCAAGAACGCTGAAACTGCACCAATGATAAATGCTCCGATAGAGATCCAGAAGACGGGGTCATCAAAGTTGGGCATCACATCGAATTCTAGACTCCATGACGAAGGCACGGGAAATATGGCTGAGATGTGGGGGGCGGCGAATGACATTACCGCAAGAATTACCAGCGGCACTGACATGATAAGTGATACTTCGGAGGCTTCTTTGGAGCCATGTTCTCTGGCTTTTCCTAGGAATGCGACGATGAACAAACGGAACATATAAAAAGTTGTCAGTAGCGCAACAAACGCAGCAACCCAGAATAATGGTTGATGGTGTGCGGCGTGGAGTATGCCTTCCTTCGAGTAAAAGCCAGCGGTGAAAGGGACTGCGGTGAGTGCCATCGTGCCGATAAGAAATGTAATGGCTGTGATGGGCATTTTTTTAAGCAGGCCTCCCATTTTCCAGATGTCTTGTTCGTGGTGGCAGGCGTAGATGACAGCACCTGAGCCAAGGAATAAAAGAGCCTTGAACCATGCATGAGTAAACAGGTGGAACATGCCAGCTTCTGGGGCAACCAAGCCAACAGCCATGACCATGTAGCCGAGCTGGGAAAGTGTTGAGTAGGCGAGGATTTTTTTGATGTCATTCTGCTGCGTTGCCATCAGTGCTGCAAAGAGCGAGGTGATGCCACCTATCCATGCGATGACTTGTGGGGCAGAGCCAATGAGCTCTGCGGTATCTGGAGTGATTCCCAACGAAAGGAATAAGCGGGCCATCATATAGACGCCGGCGGCGACCATGGTTGCCGCGTGGATGAGTGCAGAGACTGGAGTCGGGCCCTCCATGGCGTCGGGAAGCCAAACATGAAGGGGGAGTTGGGCGGATTTACCTACAGCACCACAAAAAATTAATAATACGACCATGCCAGTTAGGCATGTGCAAAGAGATGAAAACTGGCTGCCGTCCATGTCGGCAAAAACGACTGTGCCCATAATTCCCCATAACATGAGGATGCCGATCATAAATCCAAAGTCGCCGATGCGATTGGTGAGAAATGCTTTTTTTGCAGCATCTGCCGCGGAATCTTTGTGATACCAGTGACCAATAAGTAAGTAGGAGGATAGACCGACAAGCTCCCAAAAAATGAACATCATGATAAAGTTCGATGCCAATACAATTCCCGTCATGGAGAACATAAAGAGTGAGAGGCAACCGAAGTAGCGTGCCTTAGCCTCGTCGTCCTTCATATAACCCAGTGAGAATACGTGGACAAGTACACCAATACCAGTGACTACAATCATCATGCCCTTGGAGAGTTGATCAAGCTCCAGGCCGATTTCGAGATTGAGTCCCGAGATTTTAATCCAGTCGAGTGCTACCACTGAGGCATCACTACCAAGTAGGGAGAAAGAAACGATGAGCGTTGCGATAACGCATAAGCTTGATAGTAACGCAGATGCGGTGGCGCTGCGTTTGAGTCCTAGATGAATTATGACAGCGCTAGTGATTGGGAGAATGAGAAGTAACCAGGGATTCATGTGTTGAAAACTTAATGGGTTATTGAAACTTGTGATGACTGATGATGCTGGTTTAGCCCTTCAATGAGGTTAGCTCGTCGGTGTGTATTGTTTGTCTGGCACGGTAAAGAGAGACAATGATGGCTAAACCAACAGCAACTTCGGCGGCAGCCACCGTGATGATAAAGAAAACCAACATCTGCCCGTCGTAGTCTGGGAGGCCGTTGTCTGTTACATTAAAGCGAGAGAATGCAACTAATGTCAGTGATGCTGCTGCAAGCATCATTTCTAGGCACATGAAAATGACAATGATGTTGCGCCTTATGATGACACCACCCAGACCAATAGAGAATAGCAGGCCTGAAATGATGAGGTATTCGGTAAGAGAGGGAGTGGGCATGATAGCTGCAGTTCTACGTTATGGGATTAGCCTTGGTCCGGTATGTCGCTATCCTTGTCGCGGTTGTTTTGGGCGACTGATTTTCTGGATAAGGCGACGCAGCCGACTGTTGCGACTAGCAGTAGTACGGCAATGACTTGGAGAGGGAAGTTGTATTCGGTGAAGAGCTTGCGACCAATAAGGTGAATGTCAGGGAGGCTCCCGCTGGATAGTTTCTTATAGATGACGCTGTCTTGCTGATAATCTTCTGCGGCAACATTGAGTGATAAGGCTGGTGCAGATGGCGACTTCTCATCAGTGACGAGGACACCTGCTAGCTGAATGAGCAATACCACAGGGATGAGGACTCCCGCGGTGAGGGCGATGCCTTTGCGCGGGTGGCTTTCCTCATCTTTGACATCGAGTAGCATGATGATGAAAATGAAAAGTACCATGATCGCCCCAGCATAGACTAGGATTTGAAGTATGCCGACAAAGTAGGCATTGAGGCCGATGAAGATGCCGGCCAGGCCGAGAAAACTTAACACCATAGAAAGCGCAGATGACACTGGGTTGCGCATGAAGACGACCATGAGCCCTCCAACGAGCATCATGGCGGCAAAGATATAAAAGATAACGGATGGCATTTTTCTGATTACTTAAAATTATTTGATCTCGTTCCACTTGTTGACGAGACCTGTGCGGACTCCACCAATTTCATACAGACGGTCTTTATCATTCACCATTTCAGCGCGTGAAAGGCCTGTCATTGCGTAGTCCTTACGGAGGTAAATGGCTTGTTCTGGGCAGACTTCCTCACACATTCCACAATAGATGCAGCGAGTCATGTCGATATCAAACTCTGCTGGTCGTTTCTCAACTTTTGCCCATGGATCATCAGACTCTATCTCGGTGGGTATGATGGCAATGGCCTTCGGCGGGCAAATGAACTCGCAAAGTTGGCAAGATACGCAACGTTCACGGCCTTTTTCATCAGTTACCAGTGCGGGGACACCACGGTAATAATCGGGTAGCTGGTCATCCCATTTAGTCTCGGGATACTGCATGGTGATTCCCAGTCCTGAAGAATTAAAGTTTCTCTTGGCTCCCGGTGTTTTACCCAGAACAGCTCTCAGGGCGTGACCAAAGGTGATGCTGAGTCCTTTGATGACTGCCGGCAGGTAGAGCTTCTCGGAAAGGGTTAGCTGAGGACGTTTAATTTTAATAGTGGCCATGTTCTGTGGGCGTATGGATTTTACGTGAGGACTAGTTCAGTAGCATAATGATGCCAGCGGTGATAAAGATGTTAACTAAGGCGAGTTCAAAGAAAACAACCCAACCAAGCTTCATGAGCTGGTCATAACGAAAACGGGGAACCGTCCAGCGAACCCAAATGAAGAATATGACAAATGCGATGACTTTGGTAAGGAAGATAAGTATGTGCAACAGGCCGCCCAACGCCATGCTTGAAATTGCAGCATCCAGGCCAAAGCCAAGTGACCAACCTCCAAAGAAGAGGGTGACGATTACTGCCGAGCCAACAATCATCGCTGCGTATTCTCCTAGGAAGAAGAGGGCGAACTTCATGGATGAGTATTCTGTGTGGTAGCCACCTACGAGCTCAGTCTCACACTCGGGAAGGTCGAAGGGCATGCGGTTGGTTTCAGCGAAAATGGAAGTAGTGAATATGATAAAGGAAATAGTTAGCGGAATCATCAGCAGCCATTGCTCTTTACAGTTTTGCCAGTAGCCAGCATCAAAAATGCTACCGTGTTCGTTCCATAATGGAAGTAGGGTCCAGCCGTTGTTTGCCTGTGATTGAACAATGTCGGATAAGTTGAGTTGGCCGAAGACCATCAAAATAGGTATCAGCGAAAGCCCCAGTGAAATTTCATAAGATATCATCTGTGCACATGATCTGACGCCTCCTAGAAATGAATATTTGTTGTTGGATGCCCAGCCTGCAAAGGTAATGCCATAAACGCTGAGCGAAGCGATGGCAAAAACGAAGAGGGGGCCTGCATCAATGTCAGCGATGACTAATTTGACTGGTTGATCAAAGACGGTGATGCTGCTGCCGAATGGAATGATGCAAATACAAAGAAAGGCTGGGGCTGCAGTGAGCGCCGGGGCAATCCAGAAAAAGAATTTGCGAACGTGCGCGGGGACAAAGTCCTCTTTGAGGAATGCTTTTAATCCGTCCGCCAGTGGTTGGAGTAAGCCAGAGAAGGGAATGTCCTTCTTGGCACCAAAGAGGGTAAGAGGGATGCCTACGCGGTTTGGGCCGACACGATCTTGAATAATGGATGATACACGACGCTCAGCATATGTCGAATATGCGATGATGGGGAGTGTGCAGACAAAGGTGAAGACAATAATCTTAACCGCTGTGGTGAGGATGAGGAAGATGATTTCAGGATCCATGGTATGGAGTGATCAATTAAGTGATTAACCTACGATTTCACCGCTTGCTACACGCTGATTTTCGCGATCAAGGAGAGGAATAGTGACGTTGGTATCAACGAGTGCCTCGCCTAGCTCGCTGATGCTGCCGAGAGTTCTGCTACTGAGTTGAGGAATGGTGTTGGAGATGATCTTTGATAGCTGATCGATACTTAAGGGCGCCTGCTCAGGGGCTTCTCCACTGATAGCTAAAATGATATCGCTGATGATTCCCCAGTCGTCGCGTGCGTCTGCCGGGGGGGAGCAGGCTGCGTTTAGTTTTTGAAGGCGGCCAGTCACGTTAATCATGCTACCTCGTTTTTCTGCGGAGCTTGCTCCAGGGAAAACGATGTCACTGGCATGGGCTGTCGGATTTGTTGTATCAAAAATGGAGATGAGGAGCTCAAGGGCGTCGAGGTCGTCATTCGAGAAGCCACTGTCGAGGAGGTTTTCTGAGGCTACGACTATAGCCTTGATCGCTCCATTACCGACGCCTGCTTTGATGGCTTCGAGTTTTTGAGAGGGGTCGTCGAGTTCGAGGATGAGGCCGGCTCCCGTGGTATTGGGATTTCCGTCCTCTGAGATGAGCATGTTGTCAGACTCTTGGACATGAGGAATGATGCTGACAGAGTCGGTTTCGAGCTCAGCAGCCAATGCACGCATCATAAAGAGTTCTTCGTTGGTTTGTTGGCCAGATGCAATGATAGCAATTTCACTGCTTTCAAATTGCTTAAGGGCGTCGCCGGCAGCTGCGATAGCATTTGCCCAGCAAGTTTCCTCGTGTAAGCCATCAGCCTTGATGAGCGGTGAGGTCAAGCGGTTGTCATGGCTTGGACATGTGTAGCTCAAGCGGTGGCTGTCGGGCATCCAGCATGAGTTTACATCGTCGTTTTGGCGCGGAGTAACGCGGAAGATTTTGTTGCCACGAGTCCAGATGTTGATGTTAGTGCCGGTGCCACAATTGGTGTCAATACTTGGGGTTTCCTTGAGGAACCATGTGCGCATTTGGAACCGGAAGTCATTAGAGGTAAGCGCTCCAACAGGGCAAAGATCAACGGTATTAAGGCCGTAGTTGTTGTTGAGCTCTCGGCCAGGATAGACCCCAACGGTAGTGTGTGTGCCTCGTTCTGAGAATCCCAATACGGGTTCCTCGGCAACCTCATCCATGAAACGAATACAGCGTGAGCACATAATGCAACGCTCGTCATCTAGGCGAACACGCGGTCCGATCTTGACGTTTTTCGGCTTTTTGACCTTATCTTCTTTGAATCGTGAACTTCCTTTGCCGTGTTCTACGGAGAATTCTTGAAGACTACATTCACCAGCTTGGTCACAAATAGGACAATCCAGGGGGTGGTTGATGAGTAGGAACTCCATGACACCCTCTCGGCATTTTTCAACCAGTTCGCCTTGAGTTCGGATTCCCATGTTTTCGCTGACGGTATTTGCGCAGGCAATGACTGGGCGAGGCATCCAGCTGATTTGTTGGAAGCCATCTTCGTCATAGGAAGGATCTTCGCCGGGATTAGGGCGTGGTGGCATCCCCATTTGAACGAGGCACATCCGGCAGTTGCCTGGTGACGAAAGCTTAGGGTGGTAACAGTAGTGGGGGACTTCTTTTTCGGCCTGTTTGCAGGCTTCAATCATTCGTGTGCCTCGGGGCACCTGAATCCAATGTCCGTCAACCTGGATGTTAACCATGCCTTTTTCAGCTGCGGTATCTTTTGGGAGCTTGGTAGTAGTGGAATCGCTCATTTTGATAATGTGCTGGTTAGTCTCGAGTAACTTCGCTTATTGGTTAATGAATGCGAGTTGCCGCTTGGCTTCATCGGAGAGGTATTCGTTTTCCTCGGAGGTTTCAGCTTCGAGTTCATCACGAAATTTGGAAATGATAGCTTCAACTGGCCATGAGGCGGCTTCGCCAAAGGCGCAAACAGTACGGCCATCAATTTGGTAGGCTACGTCTTCGAGTGTTTGCACGTCTTCTGGAGTAGCTTCACCATTGGCAATTCGATCGGAGATCTTGCGCATCCACATGGAGCCCTCACGACAAGGGGTGCATTGTCCGCATGATTCGTGAGCGTAGAAGTGATTTATATTGTTGAGAACCCATGATATTTTGCGCGAGTCATCCATGACGATGACTCCACCAGATCCAGCCATTGATCCGCATGCAGCGATGGTATCGAAGTCCATGGGGATATCGTAGAACGATAGGTTACGTTGGGAGCCGTCTGGGTTTTTGATTTCATATGTTTCCTCACAACGCATGATTTTAGCTGATGACCCGCCTGGGATAACGGCTTTAAACTTGCGTCCATTTTTGGGACCGCCACAAACATCATTGAGAAGTTCTCCCATAGTTATTTTGCCAACTTCGACTTCGTAATAACCTGGTTTCTTGACGTCACCAGAGACACATAGGATACGGGTGCCTGTGTTTCGAGGTGTTCCGAGTTTTGCGTATTCTTCGCCGCCCATGCCGATGATGTGCTTCACATGACACAAAGATTCAACGTTGTTGACGATAGTTGGAGACATGTAGAGGCCAAGTGCCGCTGGGAAATATGGTGGTTTGATTCGTGGGTAAGGGCGCTTGCCCTCAAGGGACTCGATGAGCCCTGTTTCTTCACCGCAGATGTATGCACCAGCACCACGGTGAAGATAAATCTCTAGATTGAAGCCTGAACCGAGAATATCATCACCGAGGAAGTTTTTGGCACGAGCATCTTCGATGGCTTTCTCTAGTATGCCGGATGCCTCTGGGAATTCTTCGCGGATATAAATATAAGCAGTGTTGGCTCCAACGGCGTACGCGGAGATGATCATTCCCTCAATCAGTTGATGCGGATCTTGGTGGACAATGTAACGGTCTTTGAATGTTCCGGGCTCTGACTCGTCACAGTTACAAATCAGATAGACGGGTTTGGTGTTGTTTGGTGGAATGAAACCCCACTTTACGCCTGTCGGGAAACCAGCGCCACCTCGACCTCTGAGGCCAGAAGTTTTAACTTCGTTGGTTATGGCTTGTGGCTCCATCTTGAAGGCTTTCTTGAGTTGTTCATAACCACCATCTTTGATGTAACAATCAATTGAGTTGTCCCAGCCTTCACGGTCGATATTTTTGAAAATCAAGCGGTGTTCACGCTGGTCTGGTTCTTTGCCAGGTAGGTAAGTGATGTTGCTCATGATTGGGTGGTCTGGTTAAGCGTTTAAGATTTTGAAGCTGAGTCGTATTTGTCGAGTAAGTCTTGGGCGTTGTCTGGGGTAACGGCTTCATGGAAGTCATCGTTGACCATGCAAACGGGACCCGTTCCACATGATGCGAGGCACTCAGCAAATTCCACGGACCATTGGCCGCAAGGTGAGACTGCAATAGGGTTGTGGTGAGAGTCACTCTTAGAACGGTCGATTCCGGTAAGTTCACAAAGGCGTTCCATCAGCTCTGCTGAGCCGGTCATGGCACATGATAGGGTGCGGCAAATCCGCATGTGGTATTTGCCGGGTGCATGTTCACGCAGACCTGGGTAAAAAGACACAACTTCTTGCACTTGCATTGGTTCGAGTCCTAACTTGGATGCAACCCATTCAGTGGCAACGGAATCGATAAATCCGAAGTTGTGTTGAATAATGTGCAGCAATGGGAGTACGGCAGAGCGCTTTTTGTCGTCTGGGTATTGTCCGATTCGTTTGTTAGCCTCATCGTCAATCTCAGGAGTGACAATAAAGGGTGGGAATGTGTCGTTGTCCATTGTTTGGCTGGATAAACAGAAATTTAGTGGAGCGGTTAAGTGATTATCGTTGCTTGGTATAGTTATCTGTCGCACTCACCCATTACGAAATCGAGTGATCCTAGGATGGCGGGTACGTCCGATATCATGTGGCCGGGGATGAGATGAGATAGAATTGATAGGTTAACAAAAGATGGGGATCTTATCTTCATACGATGTGGCACACCACCCCCTTTGGAGTTGATGTAAAATCCGAGTTCGCCCTTGGGGTTTTCTGCTCCGAAATAAACCTCGCCAGCTGGGGCTTCAATACCTTGAGTGGCCACAATAAAATGATGAATGAGCTCTTCCATGCTGGTTAATACCTTCTCTTTTGCAGGCAACATGTTTTTTGAATCGGCGATGTTCACAGAGCCATCTGGTAAGTCGGCAATGACTTGGCGGATGATGCGAATCGACTGCCGCATTTCTTCCATCCGGCAAAGGTAACGATCATAAGAGTCACCGTTTTCACCCACTGGGATATCAAAATCGTAATTTTCATAACCGAGATATGGATTGTCTTTTCGTAGGTCTCGGGTCACTCCTGACCCTCGTAAGCATGGGCCTGTCATGCCCCAGGTGATAGCATCTTCGGCGGAGATGGTGCCGATATCGATCATTCGCTTGAGGTAAATCTTGTTACGATCCAGTAGCTTCGAGATTTCATCAATTGACTGAGAACATTCGTCGAGGAATGTTTCTAGATTGCCAATAAAGCCGTCTGGTAAGTCGCGAATTTGCCCGCCAACTCGGGTGTATGAGGTAGTAAAACGTGCACCCGTTAGTTGCTCGCACAGGTTGTAGGTTTTTTCACGCTCGGTAAAGGTGTAGAGGAAGACGGTCATGGCGCCGACATCCATGGCGCAAACACCAACTCCCAACATGTGAGATGCTATACGGGCAAGTTCACAGCAAATGACCCGGACGGCCTGACCGCGTGGGGGTAATTCCCAGCCCATGAGCTTCTCTACCGCACATGTGTAGGCTACATTGTTGGCTAGGGGAGCGAGGTAGTCCAATCGGTCTGTGTAGGGAACAAACTGATTATAGTGCATGTTTTCCGCGATTTTCTCGTCTCCGCGATGAAGGTAGCCAACGTCTGGATCGCATTTGGTGACAATTTCACCGTCTAGCTCTAGAATGAGTCGTAACACACCGTGAGTGGCTGGGTGGGAGGGGCCCATGTTGAGCACCATTTTTTCACCGAGTAAATCGTCGGTTTCTGCCTGATAATCAGAGTCGAGCCCAGCTTGTGTTTTGGCTGCGGTGTCGGGTGCTTGGTAAGGAGTCGAATTCATGAGAATTTGCCGAGGAGAATGAGGGCCAGATTTGAGTAATAAGCAAGCACTTTGTGAAATATTTCACAAGCATATGACACAGCTCTTCGTGGCCATTAAGGTTCGGCGCTGAGCAACACCTGCTACATGTGTGGCATTGTGATCGAATGTCAAACAGCATGTTGAAAATAGCCAATTGCTGATAGTTTTACCTACAATTGTGCTGCCAGTGGATAATCGCTGCTATGTCAAAGATGAGAGTTTAACTGGCGGTATTAATGCAAAATAGGCCACCAGCCCCAATCCCAATTTATGCGGTGTTATAAATCTGCGCTTTTCACCTTTGATCATTTCACCAGAGGCTTCATCTCATTCTTGAATTGCCATTTTCATACCAACAGCGTCGACGAAAGGCTGATTCCCGTGCTCTAGCAGTTGTATATAATGCCATTAAGCTGGGATCCTGATTACGCGCCCCAATTTGTTGAAATTATGACTGCAATAAATAATAAATGACTTGAAAGTATCTGAATTTTCAGTAAATACTGAAATAGATGAAGGAAGCAGACGTTATAGCGGTTCAGTCTCTTGATGAAGTAAGAGATAACTTTATTGCACAGTGGGGTGCTTTTGGAAGCCACTGGGGAATCAATAGAACCATGGCTCAAATACACGCGCTCCTCATGATGGGGCTCGAGGCGCTCAGCACCGATGAGGTAATGGAGCGGCTGTCAATCAGTCGCGGCAATGCACACACTAATTTAAAGGAACTTGTCTCATGGGGCTTGGTCAGAATTGTTGTCAAAAAAGGAGACAGGAAAGAGTATTTTGACGCCGAGAAAGACGTTTGGAAAATATTCACCATCATCCTCAAAGAGCGCCAGCGTCGCGAAATCGACCCTGCCCTTGAATTGCTGAGAAATTGTCAAAAGCAGACAATAGCATATGAGGGAAACGACGCCGAAGCATTTCGCAATCAGGTCAAGGAACTCGAAAACTTTGTCAGTTTTGCCCGCAATATCGGAAGCAAGGTGGACAAGTTGTCGTATGGTCCGGCTATGAAATTGGCGGCTAAGTTTTTAAGCTGACATTCACAAAAATCTATAAATCAACAACTACATTAAAAAATACGATGAAAATCACTCAATATAATAAGTCTCTGGATGTCTACTATGACGATAGATGTGCTGTGTGCTCTTCTTTTATAAGCTGGCTTAGTCTTGAGCCATATGTATGCAATATTAACTTCGTGAGCTACCAATCAGCACGTGCGGAAGAATGGTTTCGAAGTCTCTCGGAGGATGAAGCCGAACGAACTCTGGCAGTTCGCAACGACAGCGGCGGTATGTATAGAGGCGATGCTGCTTGGGTTCAATGTATGCTAGGCTGTCTCAATTACGCGGCTATTGGCGAGAGGCTTAACTCTCCTGCGCTCATAGCAGTGGCCAAAAAAGTATGCCATTTGGCGGCAAGTGATGAGGATTCCCTAATCAAACTTTTCTCCCAGGCAGATGACGAAGAGATCCTCAGCGAGTTGGCTCAACATCAGCTAGCTCAATGTGAAATTGATGATCGTGATGACGTAATGACAATCATGGCGGGCATTCCTGACGGCATCATCTAGGCTGGGTTTCTGTGGTTGCAAGCACTCGCTCTGAGCATTCTCGCAATGCTTGTTAACAACAAATTTTAATACGATGAAAAAGCTCATTATTGCTGGGGCAAATGGTTTTTTGGGCCGCCACATCACTCGTCACTTTCATTCTATGGGGTGGGAGATTGTTGGTTTGGTGAGGAGTAAAAATGGACTGGATGCAAATTGTAGTCCTGTGTTGTGGGATGGCAAAACGATGGGTGCATGGTCTGCAGAACTGGATGGGGCCACTGCGCTGATCAATTTAGCCGGTAGGTCTATCAATTGCAGACATAACAAAAAAAATAGACGCCAGATCATGGAGTCTCGCGTCAATAGCACTGCCATCTTAGGTGAGGCGCTGGCGCTGTGTTCTCATCCACCTGAAGTATGGCTCAATGCCAGCACAGCCTCAGTATATGCAGATGCTGAAAAAAGTCCTCAAGGTGAGGGCATGAAACTTGGGCAAGGTTTCTTTGTTGATGTAGCCAAGGGCTGGGAAGGAGCAATGATGACGGCAACAGTCTCAGAGAATGTGCGAAGAATTGCATTGCGGACTTCATTGGTCATGGCGAACGAAAAAGGCACGGTTTATGACTATCTCTTAAAACTTTCGCAGCTATTTTTAGGTGGTGCTGTGGGAGGAGGTAAGCAAATGGTTAGTTGGGTGCATGTAGAAGATTACTGCAGGGCCGTGGAATGGCTAGTTGAGCATGATGACATCAGGGGAGTTATCAATGTTACGGCTCCTGACGCACTCACAAATGCAGATATGATGAAACGTTTTCAAAAGCTTGCAATGAGGCCATTTGGTTTGCCGGCAACAAGTTGGATGGCAAAACTAGGTGCCTTAGTGCTTCGCACAGAGCCTTCACTCATATTGAAGAGTAACTGGGTCGTCCCACGGAGATTATTGCAGAATGGCTTTGTTTTCAGGCATCCTGAGATGAGTCCCGAGGAGTGGTAAAATTGCCGCAGATGGTGTCTAAAAGCCGTGCTCAAAAAACCTCTCGAAATTATCTTGTATGAGAGATGTGTTTATTATGCTCGACGCTTCGGCACTAATTCTTTTGATGTTAGCCGGGTGATTTTGTTCTCGGTCTAGCCTGTGCTCAATGCATGATCGAGGTGGCAGCATATTGGGCGCGTCTGTTTCTACTAATATTCGTTCTGGGGGTATTAGTTTGAAAGTATCCCGTAAGTTATGATTGTGCTTGTGAAGGATGTTTCCAGAAAAAGAAAAATAAGCACCAAGTGAGACAAGGCGCGTCAATAGTTCTTTGGAGCCCGAATAGGAGTGAAGTAGAAAGCCGCGCTGTGGCAGTGCATTAGACTCCAGTATTTCAAGTATGAGGCCCCAAGCTCTCAAACAATGAATACTCAGGGGTAGGTTGCGTTTTGCTGCTAATTCTAACTGGCTCTCAAATACATCTTGTTGCGAAGTGATGTCATGATTTTTTGCGTATCGGTCGAGTCCACATTCGCCAACACAGGCGTGGGGCACATTATCTATGTATGAGGTGAGTTGGCTGAGCCAATGCGGGCTAGGATCTTGCCAGGGATGAAGCCCGAATGAGGGGATGATAAGCTTAGGGTAAGCTTTTGCTATATCCGCGACGAGTTGCCAATCTCTTGGTGATGTGCCGTTGACCACGCAGCGTGTGACACCCTGCTTAAGCATTGCTTGAACGATGTCGTCAAGTTCACCATCAAAGCTTGGGTCTTGGAGGTGATTATGTGCGTCTTGCACCTTGGATCAATGTGTCGGAGGCTAGTTCTAGGGATGGAGCAGTAAAGTCCTCCATGTTAATTGTCTCTCGCGGCGTTTGGTAATTCGACTTGTCGTCACCTGCACGGCGATAAACGAGGTCATAATGACGGCGTAATACAGATTCGACAAAGTCAGTCCATTGTTCAGCATCGATGAGTTCATGCCATTGGGCGATTTGATCCTTACCCCTCAGCTTGATGAGGCGATTTAGTAGTGTCTTCAGGTGCTGCGAGTTCGTTGTAAAATGAGGGTAGTCATCGAGTAAGAAAGCCGCGCGTTGTGTTAATGGTAGTTCAATATTAAAGACCTCGCTTTCTCCTAGTTTTTTCCAGAGTGATGGTGGGCAGTGAAGAATGCCGATGCGATTACTCTCCGCTTCAACGAAGACGGGCAGGGAGCTATCAATTTGAGTTAGAGTATGCCAAAGACAGGTTTCAAAATGCTTTTGACTCGGTTGTTGCGCATTTGGTTCTAAGCCCAGGACTGAGCCTCGGTGATTGGCTAAGCCCTCGAGGTCAATGACTTGAGCACCCTTATTGCTTAGGGTGTTTAGTAAACGTGTTTTGGCCACACCAGTTTGACCTGCCAATACCGAGAGCTGCAGCTCGGGGTTCGACAAGATACGCTCGGTGTCGATGCTAACAAAGCTTCTGAAGGCTTTGTAGCCTCCGTCCAAAAGTCGAGCTCTCCAGCCTATGGATCGTAATATTTGTGCTAGAGAGTTTGAACGCATTCCTCCTCGCCAGCAGTAAACCAAGGGCGCATAGGTTTTATCTTGGTTTGCCAGGTGTCCATGCAGGTGGTTAGCTGCGTTAGACGATATTAGTGCTGCACCGAGCCGGCGAGCTTCGAACGGGTTTGTCTTGTAGGTAATACCCACTTGAGCACGCTCTTCGTCATTGAGTACGGGAAGGTTTATAGCGCCCGGAAGATGATCCTCATGGTATTCAGATGGCGACCGTACGTCAATGATCTCAGTGAATTCACTGAGATCATGAGGCAGGTTAACGGTTTCGACATGTTTCATGGCGAAACGATGATTTGATGAGGTTATTCTGAGGCTGCGGCTTCTGTGGCCGGTTTGTTGCCCATCGCTGGCTTCTTAAGGCCAAGGTAAGCGCTGGCCATGCCGAGGGCGATGATAAGGATCCATGCAGCTAAGCCTTTGATGATTTTACGTTTGGCAAGAACTGTACTGGCCCCAAATGCTAGCCAAATAACAATTTTAACGATCATCCATGTTGGAAAACCAGATCCGTAAACGGCGAGGTAGGCATCTTTCATTTTGGCTTGCATGCCAAAGCCACCAAGCAGGATCAGTAATAAGCCAATACCGTGGCCGATGGCAGCTCCTTTGGTAGTTTTATCTCCTGTGAAGAGCGAACCGAAGGCAAAGAATAGGGTGAATATGCCGGCGAAGTGGATTAGCTTGTATGTTTCGTAACTCATGGTTTTGGTAGTTATGTTATTTAGTATTCTGTAGATTGAGATGTCTTAGTTTCTGAGGTTTCAAAGACCTCATTAAGTTGTATACATGTTTCTTGCATCACTTGAGTGAGTTCCTCGATGATGATTGAAATTGCGTATTCAATATTACCTTGGCTCAGTAAAGGGTGCGCTACATCAATCACATGATCGAGTGCTTTTCGAGCTAAAAATGGTTCGAGTCCATACCCAACCATAAGGCCGCAGGTTGAATGATTTGGATCGAGACCCAATAATATATTATGATTATCTCCGCCTTTGTGATTGCTAATGCTCAATGAATCTTGATTGAATAACCAAAAAAGATGTGTGGATAT
>CBFHKM010000014.1:0-7508 GCA_965656385.1 Oceaniferula sp. | reverse complement strand
AGGAGTATTTTGAATCAAATTTATTGATGACAATATGCATTTTTACTTGTGGGAAATGGCCCGCAAGTTTGCGCAATGATTTGTTGATTTTTTTATGAGCTTTCTTGTCCAACAATGCAATTAAGTCGTTGATTCCATTGGATAATTTAGGGGCGGGGCCAAGTAGTGTGTTGGCACTTTTCAATGATAGATTGCAATGTCTGCATTCTATGGATGATTCTGCAAGTGGAGCATGGCAATATGGACATTGCATGCGCATGATGATACGGAACATTTAGCGCGGCTAAAGCGAAAAGAGAGCTTTTTGGTTAAATAACGCAAGCGTTGATTGATGTGTCTATTTTCAGCCTTATTTAGCTTGCCTACAAAGTGGGTTCTCTCAGATTCAGATGCATGCACCTTCGTTTTACTAATGATGAGCTATCAACGCTGGCAGAAATGTTGACCCTTGCATGCTGGGCAACATATTGGAATCACAAGCCGAACTCAGAGGAGGGGGTTGCCCGTTTTGATGATATGCTTGAGAAGATACTATCACGCATGCAACACAATGGTCTTGCAGCAGAAGTTGAGAACGATCCTGAGCGACAACGACTACGTCTTCGAAAAGATAAAGAAGAGGGGTCTTTCTATGCGCAGTGCTACGATGAAATGCGAGCTGAGACATTTTGGGATGAGCTTGTGATACGCATGGCGGAGCGCGAGCTCGAAAAACGCTATGGCAAATCTGAGGTGAAGACGATGGGTGAGCAGCAACGCAAAGCGGTAGCTGAGCCAATAGCAAAACGCTTTTGGAGCGAGTTTACAACCAATGGGCTGGAAAATCTACATGTTGTTAGCAAGCAAAATGAAGGCTAGTGGGCATTGCATAGCATGCCCCCGTTGAGCTAACGCCGACATTTCTCAAGCAGACCTTCTAGATAATGGGTGATCTCTTCGAGACCATTGCGCCACTGGCTAGAATTGAGGATAGTAAGACATTGACGAGCTTCGATGAGAAGGCCTGATGCTGTGTCTAGAGCTGATGCTACGGCGCCCTCGTATTCGGCGATGCCCACCAGGACAGGTAGATCCAAAGGTTGTTGCTCTATGATGCGTTTATTGAGCTGATCTCTTTGAGCTTTGTCTGCTTTCTCCAATAAGTTGAGCAGAGGGAGTGTCAGCTTGCCTTTTTCTAGGTCGGTGCGCAGCGTCTTGCCTACTTGGTCCTCAGTTCCGACGAGGTCGAGGCAGTCGTCATATATTTGGTAGGCTGTGCCCAGTTTCATGCCGTAATCATACAGCATCGCTTCGGTTTCTTGGCTGACATCTGATAGGCTGCCGGCAATGCTGGTTGCCGCCGCAAAAAGAGCCCCTGTTTTGAGTTCGATGATGTGGAAGTAATCTTCTTTGGTCAGTGTGAGATCAAACCTTCTTTGAGTTTGCATCACTTCGCCCTCGCAGACTTCACGTGATGCTTTGCCAACTTTGCGGCACACCTCAATATCATTAAAGTTAGTGGCTAGGAGGAGAGAGTGAGAAAACAACGCGTCACCGAGTAGAACTGCCATGCCATTGCCCCATTTTGCATTCGCCGTAGGAACTTGGCGTCGGGTGTCGGCGCCATCAATAATGTCATCATGGACGAGCGTTGACATGTGTATGAGTTCAAGAATAACGCCTATGGTGAGGTGCGCCGGCTTGACCCCTCCAGTGGCCCCGCCTGCCAGTATCGACAATATGGGGCGAATTCTCTTGCCGCTGGTGTTACAGATATAATCTATGTAAGGCGCAACAGCTGGATCAAAAGCACGCACCTGGTCGCGAATTTGAGCCTCCACCTCTTTGAGCTCTTTTTTGACAAGCTTGAATGGTATTTTGGGGCTTGAACTAGGCTTTGTTGTGGACATATCTAATGTTGATAACAAGGGGTTTGCTTGCCGTTGAATGTAAGCACATGGAGAAGCTTGCTGCAACTTTTATCCACTTAATTTGGGAGTAAATAAGGTCATGACGTGCCGTAGTAATAGCGTGCACTCTCGAGAATGCCACATGAGACCTCATCTAGGCTTAAACCTGTGGTGTTTACCTCTAAATGTGCGGTTTCGTGGTAGAAGGGCGACCTTTCCAACATAAGGTTTTCTATATTATCCAGAGGGTTGTCACATTGCAGAAGAGGTCGATTTTTATTCTGAGAGGTTCTCTCGAAGATTTCTTGGCTCGAGCATTTTAGCCAGACGACGAAACCAAGCTTGCGCAATAAAATACGATTTTTTGACGTGCAAACCATGCCACCTCCGGTCGAAATAATATGTTGGCTGGTCTTTTTGCTTTCTAACTGCTCGAGAAGTTCCGATTCGTAATTGCGAAATACGGGTTCGCCTTGTTGCTTGAATATTTCGGGAATGGTTTTTCCTGTCTGTTGTTCAATGACTTGATCTGTGTCGATAAGTGCATAGCCAAGGTTGTTATGTAACTCTCTACCAACACTGGATTTACCCGAGCCCATGAATCCAACCAATACGATATTTTGCAGTGGTTGCTCGATTTCTAAACTTTGGTCGGAGATTGATTCCATCACCAATATTCTAGATGGATAAAGTGGATGAGGCGATAGGGAAAACAGAAAAATTGACATTGTGTTTACAGCTAGATGCTTGGGGTGAATGTGAGACGTCCGAAGTGTGAGTTTATATCACCTGGGTGGTAGTTCAGGTAAGGCATCTATTAAGCTTCTATTTTGTTCACAGGTGCGCTAAACCAAAGAGCGTGACTGATACTCGTGTTATTGATGCCTCTGATCCTTCGGATCAAAATCGGATTGTGGACCTAGCTGTTGGGCTTCTGACAGATGGTGAGGTGGTGGCTTTACCCACTGAGACAGTGTATGGCCTTGGAGCAGATGCATTGAATGCCGATGCTGTGGCTAAGGTTTTTAGCGCAAAGGAGCGCCCCGAATTTGATCCTCTTATTGTTCATGTCGGGTCATATGAGCAAATTGATGAAGTTGCCAATGTGCCTGATGAATTGAGGGAGGTTGTCGACAAGTTAATGAAGGCGCACTGGCCGGGGCCATTAACTTTAGTGTTGCCGAAAAAAGAATGCGTCCCTGATATAGTAACCAGTGGTTTGTCCACTGTGGCTGTGAGGATGAGCGCTCACCCCTTAATGAAAGCGATCGTCAGGAAGCTAGGAAGACCAATTGCAGCACCGAGCGCGAATAGGTTTGGCCGCATTAGTCCTACATCCGCGAGTGCGGTTGAGAAGGAGCTGGCAGGTCGTATACCCATGATTATTGACGGAGGTGCGTGTAGAGAAGGTTTAGAGAGCACAATTATACGACCAGAAATCTCTGCTGATGCTGGTAAAAAAGGCGTCCTGATTCATGTGCTTAGGGCAGGTCCAGTGACAAAAGAAATGTTGCAGCGTTTCGGTAAAGTGGTGAGGGTGAAAAAGAGTCGCTCTGAAGAGGCTCCCGAGGCTCCCGGGCAATTGGCAAGCCACTATGCGCCAGTTACACCTCTGCGGTTGTTGTCAAAGCCTTCTGAGTTTGTGCCTGAAGCGGGCAAGAAGTATGCTTTGCTAAGTTATTGTGGTTCTGAAAAAGCCGGCTTCATGGACCTACATGAGTGGGTTGCTGTTGAGCAGTTATCTCCGGGAAACGGCAAGCTTGCCGAGGCGGCAGTGAGATTTTTCTATGTTTTGCGCTTACTTGACGAGATGGGGGTGGATGAAATTATTGCTGAGTCAGTCTCTGAGACTGGCTTGGGAGTGGCAATGATGGACAAGCTGCGTCGGGCGAGTATTCGTTAGCTAAGATTGTCGGTGCATGGGCCAGGGTAATTTATTTAAGTAATGATACGTTCACTGATGCAGGTATCCGGTTTCACGGCAATAAGTCGAGTGCTTGGTTTTCTGCGTGATATTCTCATTGCTCGTTACTTGGGCTCAGGGTTACTGGGTGATGCATTTTTCTCAGCATTTCGTTTTCCGAATTTGTTTCGGCGTATTTTTGGAGAGGGTGCTTTTAATGCTGCTTTTGTGCCTATGTTTGGTAGGCGCTTGGAAAAAGACGGTGAGCAGGAGGCAATGAAATTTGCTTCAAATGCATTTTCTACCTTGTTGGTCATACTAGTTGCGCTGACTATCGTTGCTATTCCTTGCATGCACTGGGTGATGAGTGCCGTTGTGCCAGGTTTCAAAGCCAAGGTTGAGATGCCTTTGGCTGGATCAGTTGGTGCAAATGAAAGTGAATCGTTTTCGATGGAGATAGATGGTTCTGGAGTCATCTATTTGCGCCTTGATGGTGGTGAATCGCAGCTACAACTTGCTAATCTACGTCTTGTTAAAGAAAAGCCGAGGCAGTTCCCCAATATTTTTGGGGTTGGACAAAGAGGAGAGTCGATTGGATTGATGGACTATCAAGAAAAGCGGCGGAGTTTTCCTGCTTCAAGTGATGATGAGATCAACAGCCCGGTAAGCGGATTGTTGTTAGGTCAGGGTAGATTGACCTCTCTACAAGGAGGGTTAGACGCTAAGATAGAACTTCCGAAGGGTCATGAATATGGATGGTTTGAGGGAGAGCTGCTCAGGGCTGATCTTGAAGAAGGCAATACGGCTAATGATTATCTCAAAATCTACCGCAATCATCCAGATACTTTTGGTCTTACAGTGAGGCTTTCGCAAATTACCTTTAGTTATCTTCTGTTCATGGCACTGGTAGCTCATTTGAGTGGGGTGCTCAATACTTTCAAGATCTTTGGGGTGCCAGCAGCTGCACCAATTCTTCTCAATATTGTTTTTTTGAGTGGTCTTGGTTTATTTGTGGCATGGCAGCATTCAGAAGTTCCGGCGCATGTGTTGGCCTGGTGTATTGCGATTGCGGGGGTATTGCAGTTCGTAATGCTATACTGGACGTGTTGGAAAAATGGATATCGGGTCAGCCTGCATAGGCCAGTTTTCGACAGCTCGATGAAGCGTCTATTCTTGTTGATGGGGCCAGGTGTATTGGCTGCGGGTATTCAACAGATCAACTTATTGGTAGGAGGGATTATTGCGTCATTTAAGCAAGGGGCAATATCATGGCTGTATTACTCAGACCGCGTTTACCAACTTCCCTTGGGTATGGTTGGGATAGCCTTAGGCGTGGTACTTTTGCCGGAAGTAACACGGCTAGTTAGGCGCGATGATGCAAAAGGCGCGTCTGATAGTATGGTGCGAGGCATGGAGCTGGGCTTGCTTATTACTCTTCCTGCAGCCATCGCTATGATTGTCATTCCTGAGCCCATTATTAAGGTGCTTTTTCAAAGAGGGGAATTTAGTGCTGATGATGCCTATCAGACAAGCATGGCGCTTCGTGGCTTTGCGTTGGGGCTTCCCGGATATGTGTTGATAAAGGTGCTTCAGCCTGGTTTTTTTGCACGAGAAAATACCCGAGCCCCCATGATAATGGCTGGTATTACTGTTTTGGTTAATATTGTGGTGAGCTTGGCTTTGTTCAGCAGCCTTGGCCACGTGGGAATAGCTATTGCGACAACGCTTGCAGCATGGGTTAATGTGTTTTTGCTAGCGCGGGGACTGAAGGGGCTTGTGCATGTAGATAAAGATTTTTGGAGGAAAACTTTGCGTATCTGCTGGGCGAGTTTGGCGATGGGGGGGCTTGTTTGGACTGGTTACCAATTTCTTGGCACGTGGTTCGAGCAGGCATTTTGGAAGCAGTGTGCGTGTTTGGCGCTTCTCGTAGGACTTGGTATATCCGCCTATGCAATCCTTGTCCTGGTTTTGAAGGCAACCAGTATCGCAGAACTGAAGGCAGGGTTTCGCAGAGGGTGATTTTCGACTATAAGATTTGTTGTAATACCGTCTTATATTAACCGTATTCATAATAATGAACTACCACTCGTTTGTAACTTATAAGGTTATTTTTTCCGGCCTCTGGCTAATAGCTTTCGATAAAGAGGCTCAAGCAGAGAATCAAAAGTATAATACGGCCAAGCAGCCGTGGAGTGATTACACGGTTCATCAAATGGATCGACCGCATCCGCAGAAGGTTAAAACTAACGGAGCTGTTTGCACTAAACCTCCGGCAGATGCTGTTATTTTGTTTGACGGGAAAAATACGGATGCTTTCACCAAGGCTTGGACAGTAAAAGATGGAGTGATGGTGGCTACACACCGCAGTAATCATACCAAGCAAAGTTTTAGAAATTGCACGCTGCATGTGGAGTGGCGAATTCCTGCGGGACGAGAGGTCAATGGTCAGCAGGGTGGCAACAGCGGAATTTTTCTGATGAGTCGCTATGAAGTGCAAGTTCAGGAGAGCTACAAGAATATAACGTATGCTGACGGGCAGGCAGCGGCTATTTACGGACAATATCCACCGCGAGTAAATGCCTCGGTTCCTCAGGGGCAGTGGCAGAGTTATGATATTATTTTCGAGGCTCCCGTTTATGGTGAAAATGGAATCGAGAAAGCGGCCTACATAACGGTGATCCATAACGGGGTCAAAGTTCATGATCGTCAGCAGCTTCATGGACCCACGACCCATAAAAAATTAGCAACTTATCCGAATACTCATCCTGAACAAGCACCTCTCCGCATACAATGGCATGGTGACCCGATTGAGTTTCGCAATATTTGGCTGTTGGAAAATGAGTGATGGTCGCAACTAGGCCCGGAGAGACTTGGCGTGAGTATACGTTGGTTCACGTTAGCATGCCTTGGTTGTATGAAGAGTTGGGTGCCCAACGAATGTCAATTTGCTTGCCGATGTGGTTTCTAAGAGATACTTCATTTTCTATTCAAAGCAGTTCAAATTCAGCTGAGTCTGAAACTATCCACTAAAAATTTATGCCAAACAATCTCACAGCCGCAGATATTAGTAAAGGTGTTGAAGTTATCGCTGATCAAATTCTACGGTGCAATCCAGATGGAGGGTTTGTGCTTGTTGGTGTGCGGAGCCGTGGAGATGAAGTGGCCTCGAGAATTCTAGATCGGCTAACAACTTTAGGACTCGAGGTTCCCATGGGGATACTGGACATTTCACTGTATCGAGATGACCTAGCGCATCTGAATTCAAATCCCAAATTGCAGGGCAGCGACCTGCCGTTTGCGGTAGATAAAGCCAAAATTATTTTAGTAGATGATGTGCTTTTTACCGGGCGCACAGTGAGAGCAGCTATTGATGCGATTATGGATTACGGAAGGCCATCTCAAATCGAGTTGGCGGTTCTGATTGATCGTGGTCACCGAGAGCTTCCGTTCGCTCCTAATTATGTAGGCATCCAACTCGAAACTCACCGACTAGATTATGTTGATGTGAAGCTAGAGATTACAGATGGAATTGATTTTGTTGAGATTACCAAGAACAAGAATGTTTAGTCTGTTCATGCTTTTGATTCATCAGCGATAAGAGCTTTGAAGGATAATGAAGACAAGGTCATATCATTGCTTGTGTATAACCCCATAACAGTGTAATAAACAACTAGCTCGAGCAGACACTTAATGACGCGCAAGGATCTATTAGATAT
>CBFHKM010000013.1:9477-29963 GCA_965656385.1 Oceaniferula sp. | reverse complement strand
GGGGATGTCGTTCCAAGATTGGATAGTATTCATGGTCTAGAGTGAGTTGTTGAACAGTGGAATCGTTATTTGATTTCACCGTAATTTCGTTGGTAAAATCTGGTTTCTGCTTCCGTCATTTCACGTGCAGCCATTACCCTGGCAATTTTTCCATCAGTCCAAAATGATAGAAACAGGTGACGATCGGCGACACTACGACCAAGCGCGTAAAACCGTGACTCGCCACCAAGATCCTCTTTATCAGGGATGAATCGAAGTGCAAAGGGATCCTCAAAAACCTCCTCTAGTTCGTGAGGTTTAATTGCTTTGAGATCTAAGGGTGAGTCGGATAAATCAAGTTCCATGACGGTATTAGGATAGTTAACCTAACTTTGCTGACTAAATAAAGCATGAATGCCCGGTTTTGAACACGCTTTTTTCAGGATGCTTCCGTATCGTTCGTTATATCTGGTGACGTTTGAGTAGTGCGGCTTTGAGTGGGTCGCCTGATGTGAGGTGGGCTATGGCAATGGCGATAGCGTCAGCAGCATCGTGCGGGGGGCTTTCGGTCAGCCCAAGTAGTGTGCGTACCATAAAGGCTACCTGTTGCTTATCTGCAGAACCATTACCAGTGACTACTTGTTTGACTTTGCGAGGAGCGTATTCGTAGATTTTGAGACTGGCCTCTGCTGCAGCGATCAGTGTGGCTGCGCGTGCAGCTCCCATGCTAATGGCTGTCCGGTGTGATTGAACATAGATGATGCCCTCCACGGCGGCTTCGTCAGGTTGCCATTTTTTGATCAGGTTGTTGATGCCTGTATGAATGGCTGCTAAGGCTCCAGATTGGGGGATTTTGGCCGGAATAGAAATGACACCGAAATCAAGGACGCGTTGTTCGTGGTGGTCGCCTTCCAGTAATGCGTAGCCCGTGTTGCGAATAGCTGGATCAATGGCTATGACTTTCATGAGTCGTGGTGAGCGTCGTCCCTCAACGCATTTGAGAATCCGTAAGATTTACTATCTGCGCCTGCGGCGTGGTGCTGGGGGTCGCTTTTTGCGAACTGGACGGGCTGGAGACTCGTCAAGCAGCGCGGTGTAGGTATATTCGAAAGTTTCAAGCTTGCGTCTTTCGATTTTCTTATCGACGAAGTTTTCAACTGATTTGGCAAAATCGAGCTCGTCTGCTGTGAGTATAGTGAATGCATCACCTTCTGATTCGGCACGACCAGTGCGGCCAATGCGGTGTACGTAATCTTCCGCGTTTTCGGGTACACGATAGTTGATCACGTGGGTGACGGTCGAGATATCGATGCCACGTGCAGCGACGTCGGTAGCTACAAGTATGTTGTATGTGCCGTCTTTAAATCCGCTCAAGGCCTTGAGGCGATCAGATTGTTTTACGTCGGAGTGCATGGCGACGACTTCTTGGTGGCCGGTGCCTTTGATGAGACCGCAGAGAGTGTCAGCCTCTTTTCGGGTTCGGGTAAAGATCATGACGGAGTGAAAATCTGTTTTTGCCAAAAGTGCAAGTAGCAGATCATCACGCTGATCCATAGACACTGGATAGAATGCGTGGTTGATGGTGTCGGCGACTGCCCGGCGTGCAATTTCAACGGATTCGGGCTCATGAAGACACCATTGAGCGAAGCCTTGGATGGCTGGAGGCATAGTGGCTGAGAAGAAAAGCGTCTGCCGTGACGTTTCTTCGGTATTCCATGGGCACAGGTTAACAATTTTGCGAACGATAGGCAGGAAACCCATATCCAGCATGCGATCGACCTCGTCTAATATGAGGATTTTAATAGCTCCAAATCGCATGGTTGAGCGATAAAAGTGATCTACTAAGCGGCCAGGGGTAGCGACCACGATATCTGCATCTTTCATTTGCTCATCTTGTTTGCCGTATCCCACGCCACCGTAGATAAGGGCTACTTTGCAGCCTGTGTGTTTGCCGTAGTGTTCGAACTGTTCTGCGACTTGGTGAGCTAGTTCGCGTGTGGGTTCAAGGACGAGGATTTGTGGCTTGCCAAGAGGCTTGATTTTAGAAAGTGATGGAAGAGCAAACGCTGCGGTCTTGCCGGTGCCTGTCTGGGATGCTCCAATTACATCTTTTCCTTCCAAAATGAGAGGAATGGCTTGAGCTTGAATGGGGGTGGGGTTTTCGTAGCCGGATTCAGTTACAGCTGTGAGAACGGCTTCGGAAAGTCCGAGATCGGAGAATGACATAAAATGTGAGGTAGATGCTTTGAGTGTCTCTGTAAAGGTAAATACCGCTTGGGAGGTGGGTCACTTGTTGATCGTTTTACCCACTCAGAGGTGCTTGAATCAGAAGGCAAGAGCCGCTGATTTAATTAGCCTAGTTTGATGTCGTCAGGGATTGGATCAGCAAGCAGCACTCCAGCATGGGTTGGAGTATTTGCAAATGTGCTTGATGGCTGTCATCGAGTGATTTGCCAAGGCGCTCCTCCACTTGAGATAAAAGATAGTCAAGGTCAGCTTCTAATACATGATTGGGGGAGCCATGCACGATGGCTGCCAGCATGCTGTGCCTGCCAGGGCGAATGACGAGTTTACGATCGTCGAGCCAATCTAGGGTGCTTTTTTGATGGTTAGCAATAGTGGCTGTTTTCGTGGCGATTTTTTTTACGGTGCCTTCGACTTTTGAAGATTTGGCGTGTCGGGCAGGATTGTTGCTAGCGTAAGATATGAGGGAGCGGGTTTGTGGACGTAGGAGAAATACTTCTTCTACTTGGTATCTTCGGGTTTGGTCAAACAAGATGTCATCATAGGTGCGGCTACTCATGAGTGCGCGTAATTTCCAGGCTAGTTTGTTCCATCCTGGCACATCGCGAAATGGGCTGGCATCTGCCATTTGCTCGGCAATAGCTCTGCGAACCGTGCTTCTGAGCATGGGTTCGAGAAAGTTGTTGGTGTTGCTGGGGAATTTGAAGCTGGGATCGCTGCTTGCACCAATGAGGGGGCGCAATGCATCCTGCAGGTCTTTGTCAGTAAATTTAGACTGTGCGCGCGTTTTTGAATCTTTGTCTTCAGTTTCGGCGAAAGGAGTTGAGGTATTGGGCGCTGGGTTGTTCTTAGCTGGACTCTCCACCGTTTCCGTCTCGGTAGGTTGTGAAGAGTCAGCCGTTACTGATTTGATCGCACTGAAGGGTGACTCCCCAGTATTAGTGCGATGAGGTGGCTTGTTGTATTTTATTTTGTCCAGTAGACCGGCTCTGATGAGCGGTGACTTTTCAGCATCCGAGACGGGGTCGTCGTTTGAGGAATGATCTGAATTTTCTGGGCTTGCCTCGGCTGTTAAGGGGGGTGTTGGTTTTTCTGTGAAGGGGCTGCTTGTGTCTGGCAAATCATGAGTGGTGCTCTCGGTTTCTTTGCTGCTGGGCTGGGGTAGGTGAGGTTCCCAGTTGTGGTTGTTGTTTCCTGAGGGTGATAGCCGAATAGGATGAGCCTCTGATGGTAGAGGTGGGAGCTCAGTCAGTGTGTGGCCTCGCGCGTGGCTTTCCTGTTCTAATAGGCTTTGCGAGGCTTGAGATGCCAAGTTAGGCATCGCAGGTAAGCTTGGTATGGATGGGGGGGATGGCAATGTAGCGGGGCATCCAGATTCGGCCTTTGTGTGGCTCGTTCGATCGGAGCCTTTACCTCGGATGTTTGAGGAGCTTGGAAATGCAGGCATGTTTTCCAATGAGTTGCTCCAATTTTCTCTAGATGAAGACAGGCCTGAGAATGGGGTGGTCGCAGACTCAGACCCTATCGTTTCCTGAGTCGGAGGTGGATCTTGCTGCGGTGTGTCACCGCTTAAAAAGCTAGCAGGCTGTTTAGGCACTTTGACGTAAGGGAGTATAATAGCTTCGGGCTGGGAGCGGCCTCGATGCATGAATTGACCAGTATTCAGATTTTGGGTTCGTCCTGATCTGAGGAGTAGATGTCTGGGCTGATGATTTTTGGTAAGCCGTGGGAGTCTTGGTTGGTGAGTTCAGTTGCCGATGATGGTGAAGCAGGGATTGATGTCGGGCCATTAGATGACTCCATGCTTGGGCTGATGCCTGTTAGCGAGCCTAGGTTAGGCCGAGGGATGGATGGCTCAGCGTAATTGGTTCCGGTAACGTTGGTAGGGTGTAACGAAGTGTCACCCATGGCGGCACTGGCAATGCGGGCAAGGCGATGACTGAGCTCCTCACGATCTACTTTTAAGTCGCTTAGTGCCGATATTTGCTCATCCATGCGATGTTTCCATTGCTGGATTTCACGGTGCATATGTTCCATAATTTGGCGAGAGTGAGCATCGATGCGAGAGTTCATTTCCGAACTTAACTTTTCGATTTGTTGAACGAGCTCTTTGTTCTGCTCGGATTCTTGGTTAAGTAAGCGCTGACTGACCCCATTCATTTGCTCGGTGGCTTCATCAACTTTACTCGCCATGTCATTGATTTGAAGTCCACGTGTGACACTCTCATGGTGCAACTGATGACGAATGTTTTCGCTTACTGCTTGCAGGTTGTCTTGGGCGACTTTTTGCTGTTGCTGTGTTTGCTCGAGCTGCTGGTTCACGCTCCGACTGACGTCTTCGTTATTTTGGCGTATCGAAAGTTCTAGTTTTTCGATGCGCTCATTGACTTGCTGCATGTCTTGCCCGATGAGAATGTCTCGAATTTTTTCGACTTGTGCAGCGGGATTGGTTTGGTCCTGAAGGTCCATGGCGGTAATCGCAGTAAAATAAAAGTTGGAAAGGGTAGAGAGTCGTTAAAGCTGATTACGATTAAATGTGAGCAATCACTTTATTAATGTAATAACTTTATATTAGTGTCCTACTTGAATACTTGTAAATGGCTATTCGTAAGCTTCGCTTTGGTTGATAATTGCCATTGTCGTAAATCATGCACTCATGTGATAATTGTTGGTGGATTGTTTATATGGCTGTGTTATAGAGGCATGGTAATGGTTGATGAAAACAAGGAGGACGCAAAGCTCGCGTCTGCGTATGCGCAGACTCGCAAAAGCTTGATCGCCAGGCTTGATAATTGGGAAGACCAGAGGACGTGGGATGATTTTTATAAGACTTACTGGAAGCTGATTTATGCGGTAGGCTTGAAGGCTGGCTTGAGATCTGAGGAGGCTTTTGATGTCGTCCAAGAGACTATTTTATCAATTGCCAAGCAAAGTAAGAAAAACATGTATGATCCTGATAAAGGATCTTTTAAGTCGTGGCTGATGAATATGACGCGCTGGCGTATTAATGATCAATTTAGGAAGCGTAAAAAAGATACAGCCATGAACATCAGTGAATGGGAGGATGAAGGTCAGAAGGTCGCAGTGGTGGAGCGCATAGAAGATCCTCAAAGTGGCACGTTAGAGCGCTTGTGGGATGTAGAATGGAAAAAGAACCTGGCTGATGCGGCACTGGCACGGGTGAGAGCTCAGGTTTCACCCAAACAATATCAAATTTTTGATTGTTACGTAATTAGGGAGTGGGATGCGGACAAGGTGCAAGATCGTCTAGGTGTGAGTATGTCTCAGGTGTATCTTGCGAAGCATCGCGTCGGTAAAATACTGAAAAAAGAATTGGCTAGGTTAAACGAGGATGCGGGGTAAGAATCGACCAGAGCCGGTTATACCTGATCACGAGGTGTTGCGCAAAATCGGTGGTGGCTCCTACGGTGAGGTTTGGTTAGCACGCGGTGTGACGGGCGCTATGCGTGCTGTGAAGTTGGTGCGGCGTGAAGACTTCGAGGATGAGATTGGCTTTGAAAGAGAGTTTGAAGGTATTCTGAAGTATGAACCAATTTCCAGAGATCACCCTGCTTTAGTCAACATCCTGCACGTAGGCAGGAGCAAGGATAAGGATGAAGCTGACTTCTACTATTATGTTATGGAGTTGGGGGACGATGTCCATGAGGGGGGTGATTTCAATCCAGTAGAATATGAGCCACGTAATTTACGTACTGATTTAAAACAGGCGAATGGCAAACCTATCAACTCAGGTGTCGTCATTGACGTCGGACTGCGATTAGCGCAGGCATTAGCTCACTTACATGGTGAGGGTTTGGCGCACCGCGACATCAAACCCTCTAATATTATTTTTGTAGGGGGGAAGGCGAAGCTAGCAGACATCGGACTGGTCGCTGCGAGAGGGCAAAGAACCTTTGTCGGTACAGAGGGTTTTGTTCCTCCAGAGGGGCCCGGCTCAGCGAGGGCTGACATTTATGGTTTGGGGAAAGTACTATACGAAATGGCGACGGGTAAAGACCGTTTGCAGTTTCCCGAATTGCCTGATGAATTACCTGAGGAGGCGGACAAAAAACGTTGGCTGGCACTTAATCAAGTGATCTGTGAGGTTTGTGAGCCTCGTGTGTCTAAACGTCTAATTTCTACTGCTGGAGAACTAACTACCAGCTTTGATCGGCTGCAGCGAGGCCAACGTATTCGATCATCAAGGCGTGGGTTCCAAGCTTTGGTCTTGCCTATGTTGGTGATTGCTCTCTTGTCGGTCATTTGGCTGTTCCGTGGCACGTTAGGGGCTGTCTTTGTAGCTGGTGAGACTGACACTTCCGGTAAACCTGATCAATTTGGCTACATTAAGGTGGTGAGTGATCCAGAGGGGGCAGAGGTTTACGATCTAGAGGGGAAGTTTTTAGGGATTACCCCGCTCCAAAATATTGAGCTGGTTGCGGGAAGTTACTACGAATTTGAGTTCAGGATGGAGGGGTTCCGAAACGAACGTGTCGAAGGGGATGTCATTGCTGATAAAACAACGACGGTGGAGAAGGTTCTATCTGTCTATGCCCCACCGATTGAGGATGAGGAGTGGATAGATAATTTCGGTATCAAATATCAACCTGTTGATAACTATCATATCAGCTCTGGTTATGTTAGGAATTATCAATGGCAGCGTTTCATACGTGAATCCGGTGAATCACATCCTCATGAAGTCATTGCCCACAGTGAACGGGGCACTAAAAGATCCGTGGTATTAGTGTCAGGCTCTGCAGCCATTGCCTATTGTGATTGGCAGAGTCAATTAGCCTTGGACGGTGGTTACCTCAGTGAGATGGAATATATTTCACCAAAGATGGATTCTAATTTCAAAAGCCCAAAAATCTCAGCTAATGCAAAAAACAAGCGATGGTATCCGTTCCGTATGGCGGTCATGCATATACCTTTTGCTAGCATTGAATTGACCAGTGAGCCAAATGGGGCCCTGGTTCAGATCGACGGCCAGTATCAAGGGGTGACCCCACTTCTTGTGGATTTAATCAAGCCGGGAAGTATGGAGCTAAGCTTGATGTTGGAGGGGTATCGCCGACACAAGCAACCCATTCAATTGAAAGATCGTGAGGTTAAAAATTTGCGCGTCACGATGCAGCGCAACAATAGTGTTGTCTTTGGTGAGAAATGGCAAAATAGCTTGGGTATGCAATTGGTGCCTCTGGCAGAAGATTTGTTAGTCTCGATCTGGGAGACTCGTAAAATAGATTACTTGGCATTTTGTAATGACTTCAAAAGGCCTGTTAGCCCACTGCCTAATTTTAAACAGGGACCAATGCATCCAATCGTTAACGTGTCGCGAGTGGATGCGACGGCATTTTGTGAATGGCTTACCGAGAAGGAACGAAAGTCGGAGCGTATCTCCAGCGGCGAAAAATATCGTTTGCTTACAGACTCAGAATGGAGCCTTGCTGCAGGATTGGATGAAGATCCAGATTACTTGCCATCACGCCGCGAAATGAGAGCTGAAAAAACATTTCCATGGGGCCGTGTTTGGCCGCCAGAAGATGAAGAGTTCTTGGTTGGTAATTTAGCTGGTAAGTCAGCCTCAAAGTCAGAGGATACCCCACGAGACAGAACCCTTATGGACTATGATGATGGTTATGTAAAAACATCGCCTGTGGGAATGTTCTCGCCGAATGCATTGGGAGTCTATGACTTGGCAGGAAATGTATCGGAGTGGGTTTCCGGTGATTATGCAGAGGATGGTGAATACGGAGTCCTGCGCGGAGGAAACTGGGGCAGTTATTTAGCAAAACATCTCTACGTTAGTAGTCGTAATGCAGTAAAATCGGTGAAAACGGGAGATCGTTATGGCTTCCGGGTTGTGTTGGCTAAGCTTAAACCAAGATTGACAACTGAGCTCCAAGAAGACGATGCTTCTGACCGAGAACCTTAGAGAGATACAATTCCCTAGAGAGATACAATTTAAAGCTTATTGAAATATGGTAGAAATCAAAATAAATTACGAAGGAGGATTGCAGTGTATCAACACTCATGGGCCATCCAAGATTACCTGTGTGACAGATGCGCCTGTCGATAATAATGGGCGGGGTTCATCGTTTTCGCCCACCGACCTTTTAGCGACTGCTTTAGGCAGTTGTATGGCGACAATCATGGGCATTGTGGCTGATCGTAAAGACATCAATTTAGAGGGGATGATCATCACGGTGGGCAAGCACATGTCAGATGATATGCCTCGCAGAATTTCTCGCATTGATGTGCGTATCGAGATGCCCTTATCAGAAGATCACCCCCAGCGCAAAATATTGGAAAGCTCAGCACTAAGCTGTCCAGTGCATCAAAGTATTCACCCAGATGTAGAGGTTCCTATTGAGTGGTGTTGGAAATCTAAGGAGTATAGCTCCTAAGTAACTCGATGATTTCTTCCCTCAGGTTGATGAATTTCCGGTGTTTTGACACACTGGTGTTGAATTTTCCTAAATCAGGTGCGGTGATCGTTGGTGCCAATGCCCATGGCAAAACATCGATCCTTGAAGCAGTATGCGTGATGGTGAGGCTGCAGTCTCCCCGCAGCAGTAGGTTGGGTAAGGTTGTCAAGGTCGAGCAAGCTGGTTTCGGCGTTGCTGGTAACGCATGGGGTGCTGAGCTTCAGGTGAGCTTTGGTTCGCGCAAAGGGGTGGAGATGAAAGTCGATGATGAGATGATTCCTCGCCAGAGTGAATACCTTGGTTTGGGAGGTTTGATTGTGTGGATGGGTAATGATGACTTGGAGTTAGTACGTGGCTCGGGCCGAGTCAGGAGGCGTTATCTTGATTTCATTGGGTGTCAGTTAGATCCTGCTTATCGTGATCATTTGAATCGATATAATCGTGTGTTGAAGGCGCGTAACCTCCTCCTCAAAGATCGTCAGTTAAGAGAATCAGAAATAGCGGCATACACAGAGTTGCTCATTAAACATGGCCAATTTGTCTCAGCGTCGCGGCGAGCCTTGGTGGAGATGCTGAATCCGGAGGCTGTTAAAGCGCAGCATCAAGTCAGCGCTTGTGATGAGCGAATATCGATCGATTACGTGTGTGGTTCAGGAGATGATTTGGCAACGAGTCTTGAGATGACAGCTGAGCGTGAGCTACGATTAGGCCAGACTGTTGTGGGTCCGCACCGAGATGAGCTTGATCTTATGATCAACGGGATGGCTGCTGCTGATTTTGCGAGTGAGGGGCAACAGCGAACGATGGCCTTGTCATTAAAATTAGCTCAGGGTGAGCTGCTCCAGTCACAAACAGGAAAAATGCCCGTTTACTTGCTCGATGATATTTTTGGTGAGCTTGATCCTGCTCGCCGCAATGCCTTGATGAATGCATTGCCAGCAGAGGCACAAAAGCTTATTACAACTACGCACATTGATTGGATGGAAGATGATTTTGAAGTGATTCAAATGAGCGGTGTCGGTAGTGTGCACAAAGCCGACTGACTGATAGATTGCTTTTGATTGTCAGATATCAGCTGCTAGTGAGCAACGACCGACCCTCAGCTAAACATCCTGGGCAGTTCTGTGCGAAATGTCCGTTGCTTATTTCCTCAAGTGGTGGTGGGGTATCGATGAGGCACTTTGACGGATCACCTAGGGTGTTACGATCATGAAATGAGCAGCCTCGTTGTGATACTGAAAGGTCTGGTGGCATGCCTGGAATGGTGAAGAGTTCTTCGCCTTTGTCGTGGGTGGCAGGAATACTCCTCATCAACGCACGGGTGTAGGCGTGCCTTGGATTCTGGAAAAGCTCTTTAGTTGCGGCCCGCTCGACTAGCCGTCCGGCATACATGACATTAACAAGGTCACAGGTCTGGTGCACGACGGCTAAGTCATGAGTGATGAGGATAACCGCGGTACCGAGTTGATCTTGCCGATCCTTGATAAGGTCCAAGACCTGTTTCTGAACGGTGACATCGAGTGCTGTGGTGGGCTCATCACAGATAAGAAGTTCGGGCTTGGTGATTAATGCCATGGCAATCATCACGCGCTGGCGCATGCCTCCGGAAAATTCGTGAGGGTAAGAATGAATACGTTTTTCTGGCTCAGGTATGCCGACTTCCGCCAGAGCCTCAATCGCTTTGTGGAGAGCTTCTTTGCCCTTGATGCCGTCATGAATCTCGAGTGGTTCAGTCAGCTGGGTGGAGATTTTTAGGTATGGATTGAGCGATGTCATCGGATCCTGAAAAATCATCGAGATCCGCTTGCCCCTTATCTTCCTGAGTTGTTTGGGGTTTGCGTTAAGCAGATCGACGCCGTCAAAGATCGCTTTGCCTGAGTGTATTTTACCGGGAGGCTGGGGGATGAGGCCGATGAGTGAGTAGCAGGTGACGGATTTGCCCGAGCCTGATTCACCAACGATGCCGACGGTTTGTCCTTTTTCAACAGAAAAAGAAACATCCTCCACCGCACGCACGATGCCGTTACGCGTGTGGAAGCGGGTGGTGAGGTTGGTAACGTCGAGAAGCGGCATTGCTTTATGTTAAGTGAGAGGAAAAAAATAAACAGGCTGTTTTATGAGAATACGTGCTGTTGGTAGGCATCACGTATGTTATCTAGCTGATCCTTTTCGTAAGCCATTTTCTCCGGACATCCCCAGATGACGCCCGGCCATGCGGGGTCTGCTTCGTAGCGGGCGACCACATGAATGTGGAGCTGCTTTACGATGTTGCCGATGGCTGCAACGTTGACTTTGTCTGGTTTGAAATAGCTATCTACAAACTGCGACAGCTGGCACACGCTAGACATGATCGAGCCGTAGTCGGCGGCATCCAGTTGATGTAACTCGGTGATCTGTTCGTCAACTTCTGGAACGAGAATGAACCAGGGGAATACGGCATTGTCTTTGAGTAAAACACGGCAGATTCCCTGATTGCCAAAGTCAAAGCCTCCGGCGGCGAGTCGTTCGTTGAGTTCGAAGGTCATGGTGAAGTTATGCATGACCATAATAGAGTGCGCAAGCGATCTGTTGAGCGTGATTTTACTCTGCTGTGAGAATTGCTGCAGCAAACCAGAGTATTGGCTGGCTGGTAGACCAGATGTATTAGGCAACTCTTTTTGTAATCTTAACTTTACACCTTAGAGTATCTGCAAACTCATGGCGTTTTTTTTTGACAGCTATCAGATTTATTTTAACGTTAGTTTTTTCGTTGCTACTTCTCCCCATCCCCCCTCCTGTATAGCATGAAAGTTTCTCTGTACACCCTCCTCTCAAAGCAAAGTCATGACGCTGTTATAGTGGTTATGCAATGGATCAATAAAGTTATTGTTGCATTAACTGTCTTATCGACAACGACATTTGTGTGGGCCCAATTACCTATTGATCTTGGTGACGCAAATGAATTTACCTTACTGGGCGCAGGCCCGGGTGCTTCAGCTACCTCGGGGTTGATGCAGCTTGGCTCTGAGGCGATTATTCACGGTAATGTCGGTGGTCGTGGCTATAGTAGTCTTGGCTCAGGCGTAGAAATTCATGGGGACTTGATAACAGGTGGTTATGTTAGCGCTGGAGCAGGGATAAGCATATCTGGCATTAATCAAAACCGTGACACAATGTATTGGAATGGCGTATACGATGATTTGGTCAATGCTTCCGAATCTGCTCGTTTGTTGGGTGGTGCAGTAATTTCATCGATCGATTCAACAACTGTGCTGTTCGCCAACGGTGGTTTATCTGTGTTTGATATAGATGGCTCCATTAAATTGGGCGGCGGTGAGTCACTCACCATAAGTGGTAATGCAACAGATTCTGTGATTATCAACGTATCAGGGCAGCTGGAGCTGGGCTCTCAAGCGGCAATTTTATTGGACGGCGTAACTGCTGACAATGTCATGTTCAACTTCTACGGGGCAGGTAATGACGATGCTGCCTGGAACAACCACTTGGCAACAACTATTGGAGGTGCTGAGTTCAGCGGTACTTTCATTGCCCCTCGTGCTTATTGGCAAATCGGTGATGGTGCTATCATGAACCAAACCCGTATATTGGCTAATGGTATTCAAGGTAACTTTCAGACTGTGCGTGGTATTGACCCTCCCAATCTTGTGCCTGAGCCAGGTAGCTTATTTCTTTTAGCAATGGGTATGCTTGGTATGTTTACTTCGCGACGGAAGCCTGCTCGGTAATTAGGTTTTTAGAGCAGGCAAGCACATGTATATTGCTAAAAGTCAGTAAGAGAGTAGTTGGTTTCATTTTCGCCGCTTCTTCTCGTCTGTGGCATTTCTTGACCGCACGGAGAAAATGATGGGTATACCCGGGGAGGGGTGATCTTCTCGCAGGCGGTTGGTAAGATATTGCTCGTAGTTCTCCTGCATCAGGCGCTTGTCGTTTACAAAGAGAATGTAGGTGGGGACGGGGATAGCCGTGTAGCGGTCGTTGACGGCAGTGGTGGCATACAGGAGTTTGAGGCGCTTGGTTCCCTTTTTTGCCTGCGGTGGTTTTTTCTCAAAAGCGGCACCAAGAAATCGATTGAGTTTACCGGTGGTGATCGGTTCTTGGGCGTGTTTTCTGATCTCGGCAAGTTTCTGGAAAATGAGGCCGATGGATTGTTTTTTGAGTGCTGAGACTGCTACGTAGGGTGCGTAAGCTAGGAAAAAGAGCTCAGTGCGGACGTGTTCGGTGACATCTTCAAGTCGCACGTTTTTCTGGGCACCTGGATGATATAGGTCGAATTTATTGAGCACGATCAGGCAGGGTTTTTTCTCATCCTGAATGATGCGGGCGATTTTACGATCTTGGGCGGAGATGCCTTCGGCGCAATCAATTACCAGCAGGCAAATGTCAGCACGGCGGATCGAGCGCTCGGCACGCATGGCAGAGAATACTTCAACAGATGAGTCCATCTTGGTTCGGCGCCGGATACCTGCAGTGTCGATGAGCGTATGGAGCTCACCGAGAAACTCGTAGGGGACATCAACTGCGTCACGGGTGGTGCCGGCGATGTCCGATACGATGGTTCGCTCGTCTTTTAGGATGGCATTGATGAGCGAGGATTTGCCCGCATTGGGTTTGCCGACGATGGCGATCTTGAGGCCATCACGTTTGACCATTTCCTCGGCTTCTTCGATATCGCGCTGTAGTGGCTCGATCACTCGGTCGATGGCATCGGCGAGCTGCCCCATGTTTTTCCCTAACTCTGCTGAGGTGGCAATACCGGCACCGTATCCGAGTGAGGCGAAGTCTCCAGTGAGCTGCTCCTCTTTTTGATTGTCGGCCTTATTAATAACGAGCTGAATAGGTGCTTTAGATCGACGCAGTTTCTGAGCCAGAGCTTCATCGATAGCGGTGATGCCGTCTTTGGCATCGACGATGAAGAGGATGAGGTCAGCGGTTTGCATTGCAATATCAGCTTCGGTTGTGACTGCTGAGCCAAAGCCATCATCGAGAGTTGCACCGATGCCCCCTGTATCAATCAGGCTACACGGTGATTTGGTGATGTGACAGGGTGCAGAGATACGGTCGCGCGTGACGCCTGGCTGATCATGCACGATGGCTATCCTGCGACCTGCAAGACGATTGAAAAGAGCTGATTTTCCGACGTTAGGCCGGCCGACAATGGCTACAGTTGGCATGTTATAGGTGAATGAGTGAAAGTGAAAAGAGGGCTACTCTGTTTGGTGATGTTCATGTAGCATGTGTAAACCTTGACGGAAATACTCAATGCCAGACCACACTGTAAATACGGTGGCCAAGATAGTTGGGTAAGTAGGGGAGAAGGGAATGACTTTGAGCATGACCCATCCGAGAAGAATCATCTGGGTGAAGGTGCATACTTTGCCGGTCCAATGGGGGTTAATGGGAACGTGGGAGTTGAAGTAGTGCAGAATCCAAATACCTACAATAATAATGATGTCCCGAGCGATCATTAATGCAGTAAACCAAATGGGAATATGCCAGCCCTCGCCCCATGGAATAAATGTGAGAAAAACAATGGCTGTTAAGAGCAGTGTCTTGTCTGCCATTGGGTCCATAAAGGCACCAAATTTGCTTCGTTGATTAAAGTGGCGTGCGATATATCCATCGATGCCATCACTCATTGCGGCAACGATGAATACGCCCACTGCCCACCATCGTATTGTTTCGTTTGGCGTCCCGGTTTTTACACTCTCGCCATAATACACGGCTAGAACGGCAAAAATTGGGGCGCACAATAGGCGGCCGACAGTGATTTTTGATGCTAATGTCACATTAGCATTCTCTTGTTTGAAGTTTTCACTGTCAAGTATTGCTATTTATGTGCTCGGAAGCTCTGATGGCTTTAGTGAATCAGACCGAAATTAAACAACGCCTTGATGGCATGGGGGTGAACCCCTCTAAAAAGCTGGGCCAGAATTTCCTGATCGATGAGAATGTTGCTCGGTGGATTGTCGATCAATTAGAAATCAGCCAAGGCGACACAGTGGTTGAGGTTGGGCCAGGGACAGGGGCTTTGACCGAGCATGTCGTCGACATGGCGGATAAGGTCATACTGATAGAGTTTGATGCCCGCTTAGCTGAAGGCTTAAAGAATCGCTACCAAAGCTATGATCATGTCGAAGTGCATCATTGTGATGGGGCGCGCTTTGATACGAGGCAGCTCTACAAGTATAAGCCGGTTAAGCTACTGGGCAATTTGCCCTATTCGGCTGGTGGTGCGATCATGCGAAACTTCATGAAAAAGCCTTCGCCAGTGTGCAAGGCAGTATTGATGCTTCAAAAAGAGTTTATAGATAGGATTATTGCCAGTCCAAGAACGAAAGCTTACGGGGTATTATCTCTAAGAATGCAGAGCGAATGGCTGAGTCGCCCTGTGAAAACGATCCCACCTCAAGCGTTTTTCCCGCGACCATTGATCGATTCCACGGTGATGGTTTGCGACCCTCGCCCTGATGATCTGCCCGTATATGACGCGCGCCTTTTTGATGAGTTGGTTCGTAGGGGGTTTGCTCAGAGGCGAAAACAGGTGCGAAAGCAAATGCCTTCAACGAAGCGGTGGGCGGATGCGGCATCTTTGATTGAGGTTTCTGAAACAGCCAGGGCTGAGGAGATTGATTTGGCACAATGGGTGGCGTTGACTCGTTATTACGATGAGCACCCGCTCAAAGACAATGCGCAGGATGGCGATGAGCTCTTTGATGTTGTTGACCATGATGACAATGTGCTTCGTCAAGAGCCTCGTTGCGTTGTTCATCGCGAAGATCTGCTCCATCGAGCAGTTCATGTATTTGTTTTTAATAAGCACAAAGAGCTTTTTTTGCAGAAGCGATCTCGGCTTAAGGATAAACATCCAGGGGTTTGGGATTCAAGCGCAGCTGGCCATATTAATGCAGGAGAAGGTTATGACGAAACCGCAGTGAGAGAGCTCGAGGAAGAGCTGGGCATTATATCAAATGATTTACAAGAAGTGGCATCACTCAGCGCTTCTGTTGAAACAGGTTGGGAGCATATTAAGCTGTATTTGGCTCGCCATGATGGAGCTCTCAGATTTCCATGCAGTGAAATCGAGACGGGTGAGTGGTTCTCGATGGATGAGATACGGGCGTGGATCGCGGCAAGACCTGTAGATTTTGCAAGCGGTTTTATCGAATGCTGGAATGCTTTTGATGCTATGTTGGGCGAGAAAGCTAAGTAGCGAAATGTCTACGCCAGAACATCAACAGCCTGCTGTTGGTAAGATGGCGGATGGGGTGGTAGGTCCACCAGGAGTCGAACCTGGATCTACGGCTTCGGAGGCCGTCATACTATCCATTGTACTATGAACCCTTTGTCTATATCTTACCTTTGATTTGATGTTTTCATGCATTTGCTTTACAGCACGCATGCAACAACCTGAGAACTGCCTAATGCCTCTCATTAGGCAAGTCAAGAAGTGAGTTGGCTATTGGTCTTTGATTGGTGATTTCTCATCAGCGAGGCGAGGTTTGTATTTAGCAGGATTCGCCATCTCCTATATAATGGGGAGGTTGATCTGTTAGTTTGGGCGTAGCTTCATGGTTTTGATCTGTATTTGTTTTTTTTCTTATTTCCTGCTTTACTCAGACGGCTGTGATATCAGTATGGATAGCACAAAAGTGGGTGCGGGTAGACTTTCTGTGACCATCATTAGATTTACTGTTAAAGCCAACATTTCGCTGTATTTAGACCACCCCAATCCAATTATTTATCTTATAAAATTATGAACATAACATCCCGCTATTTCTCCAAGACAGGAATTATCGCAACTGGCGTCACCTTATTATCCTCGCCCTCATTGTTTGCCGCAGACGCGAGTGTACTGCAGCGGTATGTGATCGATGGAGGTTGGCCGATGATTCTAATTGGTTTATTGATTCTCTGTCTCATCGCACTGTGTGTGTTCAATATTATGAATTTGACGAGGGCGAAATTTATTCCTGACGACCTGAAGGCTGGCCTCATGGATCACATGATCAACTGCCGGATTCGTTCTGCCATAGAGCTCGGGGCATCGCACCCCAGTTATTTGGGTCGCATGATGGCTTACGCATTACCCAATGTTGATGCTCGTCGACCAGAAGATCTCGGTCGAGATTACATCGAAGATGCAGTTGCTGATTTTACTATCAATGAGAACCGTAAAAACATGACTTTGATCAATTACATCTCACTCATTGCTCAAGCGGCTCCTATGTTAGGTCTTTTTGGAACAGTTCTTGGTATGGTTGGCGCGTTTGGCACACTGGCCAGCGGAGATGGTTCAGCTGATCCGTCTGCACTGGCAGGGGATATTTCGGTAGCGCTGTTGACCACTCTGTGGGGTTTGGTGACTGCTATTCCGGCACTGACTGCATATTTCTTTTTCAAGAACAGACTCAACAATCTCGTTGCTGAATGTCACCAAGCATCTGAAGAGTTGCTCAATGCATCTATTCAGACAGTTAACGGTGACGCCCACCTAGCTAAAATCCCAGAGGGTATTGCCGTATAGGGTCAATTCAAACCAGCACTCCAAGGATTAGCTGGATGAATCCAAAAATGATTGTATTTTAAATTATGGCATCAAAAAAATTACACAGGGCCGCTGCTGGTAGCGATGATGAGCTACAGGTAGACATGTCGCCGATGATTGACATGGTGTTCTTGTTGCTGATTTTCTTCATTGTTGCATCCACTGTAATCGTGGTGAAACAGGATCCTGAGGTCAATCCTCCGGTAGCCAAGTTCTCTAAGAAGGCTAAGGATGGTAAAGGACGTATTGTGATTAATGTTCGCCAGGATGGGACCTTCCTAGCTGAGACAGCTACGTTGACCTTTGATGACGCTGAGGATATCAAGAAATACGTGAAGGATCGTAAAGCGGTCGAGGAGGCAAAAGGACTCGTCCCGGTGATTCATTTACGTGGAGATGAAGGCGTTGCCTTCAGGCACGTGAGGAAAGTGATCAGGGCTGCAGCTGTTGCAGGGGTGGATAATGTCATCTTTTCAGTCTACGGATTTGAGAAGTAATCAATTAACAAAAAGAAAGTAACAATTAACGATGTCTCGCAAAAAAAAGGGTGAAGATTTTGAAGAAGATGAACCAGGTTTGGACATTTCGTCACTGATCGATGTTTGCTTCCTGTTACTTATTTACTTTCTGGTTACTACAACCATCCAGCCAAGAGAGCAGGACCTGAAGATGACATTGCCAGCAGCGGCACCGAGTGACACTCCTCCTGTATTGGCTCCTATGTTCATCAAGGTGGACAAAGCTGGCGACATCTACATTAACCAAGGGCCTGCAGAGGAACTGGTTGAGTCCGATGCTGCCAGTCGCAGGTTGCCTGAGCTGACTAGTCGACTAGATGGCTATGTGGCAACAGCCAAAGCGGGAGCTCAAGAGCCTATTGTCCAAATATGGGCAGATGGTGAAGCAGAACAACAACGGATTGTAGATGTGCTGAACTGTTTAGCTGGACTAGAAATCAATAAAGTGACCTTCACTGATTTGATTGACGGGCTCTAGCTTAGCTCAAGTGGGGGCGCCTGGTGGGTCAGGGCCTGCTATTCTGCTAAACACTAGAAAAATCAAATTTCGTAATTATTTACCTCAATTCTTTTATTAAAAATATGTTCTTCACGTTAAACTCAACATCTCGTTTTTTTATCACCACGCTGATTGCAACCGTGGCTATGTTCGGAACTGTTAAAGCTCAAAACTTGCAGGCGCTTCTGTCTAATGCCAACACAGCGCACAAGCAAGGGGACTATGCAGCGTGTCACGGTATTTTAACGAGGGTGACAGAGAAGTTTGGGAAAAGGGCCCCTATGTTGTATGGGCCAAAATTCGGAGTGGTTTATTACCGTAAAGGCTTATGTGAGTTGAAGCTTGCGGGGATTGCCAAAAGAGCGCGGCAGTCAGCTGATTCCAAGAAGTGGTTTGAGGCTGCGGCAACGTCTTTTGAGGCTTGCTATACAAAATTTCCAAATGGGGCAGCCAACATGCCGCCAACTAAGAACACAGCGCACAAACAAGCTTTGCAGCGGTGGGCTGAGACGCAAATGGGTATTAAGAATTATGATGAGGCGCTTCGTCTCTATGAGAAATATCTGGCCGAGCGTGACCCTAAGCAAGATAAGCTCCAGCCAAGCATTGGGGGCTTCAGTATCAACCTTGCAATTGGCAATTTTCTGAAAACTGAGCCCAATATCGATGAGGGTATTGGCAAATTCGAGCAGGCGCTGGTCAACAAAGATAAATGGCGAACGTCAGATGCGGGTATTATAGCTGCTTTTCTTGCTCTCTCGCAGGCTGTTGTTAAGCAAGATAAGGAGAGCGCCATGGTTGACTTTCTCAACAAAAACAGGGCAGATCTGACTCTTGAGCCATACCAGATGTATGAATTTTCTCCCTTGTTTTTCAAGCTTGCGGCGAATGCTCTTGAAGTTGACATGAATGTTGCAGCACTCAATCTCTATTCGATGATTCCCAGCTCTGAGCTTATCCTGCAGGATATACAGATGCGTATTAATCAGTTGCCTGGTCGTCGTGGCATAGTGGATGGCAACAATACGATCGAGGTTGCCCGTTTGACGAAGGATTTGGAAAGCTTGAAAGCAAAAATTAGCTCAGGTGACCCAGATGATGTCGGTATTCTAACTGCCATGTGTTTTCTCCATGATAAAGTGGGAAACCAGCGCGGCGTCTATGGGGGATTGCAGACACTTGAACGATACTACAGCAAGAGTAGTAAACGCGAGACGAACCTGTACAACCTTGTTCGAGTGTCATCACTCATTGGTCACATCATGGAGACCGAGAAGTATGGAAAGATATTTTTGGATACCTTCCCTGAGAGCGACAAGGCAGAGGGTGTGCGCCGCATGATGCTCATTAGTTTGTTCTTTGCCGGAGAATATGAGAAATGCTTGGAAATTGCTGAGGCAAACATTGACGTTTTACCAGAGAAGACGGAGCAGCATGACACATGTTTGTTCGTCTTGGGTGGCAGTAACTTCTACCTGGGCCGTTTTGACAATGCTGAGTCTTGGATTGATAAGCATATCGAATCATACTCTGAGAGTAAGTTCATTATGCATTCTCGGTATTTCCAAGCATCCAATCAGACGCGTTTGCAATACTGGGAAAAGGCAGCCAAGTTGCTTGATAAGTTTTTTGAAGATTACCCGGATCCAGGCGTCAATATCTATACCTCAATCGCTTTATTCGACCGAGCAACCTGCCATTTCTCAGAGAGTGAATATGAGCCGGCATTGGTTATTTTGACCCGTTTGGAGGAGGAGTTTCCTAATTCAAGCATGATTGACATGGCTTATAACTTGCGGGGCAACGTCCATGAGAGCATGAGCGATTTTGAAGATGCCGAGACTTATTATAAACGTGCACTCGAGGTGGCAGAACAAAGAGAAAACGACAGCGTAGCGGCAGAGGCTCTTAGCTACTTGGTCGGGATGCTGGCGGCTCAAAAAGGTCCAGACAAGGACAACCCGCTTCCACGACTCAAAGACGCTGTTCCTTTCTATGATCATTTCATGGAGAAATATAAGCCAACACCATTCAAACCACAGGTCGTGGTTCACGGTATGGCCGCTATGAAAGCGGTTGGGCGCGAGCAAGAGGGGCTAGACAACTTGCAGGACGTAATTACAAGTCTTGCAGGCAAAGAGAGACAATTCTTCTTGGAGGAGTCTGTGAATGCGTTCTCCGATTTCTTTTTGCAAAAAGAAGGTAATACGCCTGAAATGCTCAAGGACCTTTATTATGAGTTCCCTGGTATTGATCTAACGAATAAGCGTGTG
>CBFHKM010000013.1:7436-9377 GCA_965656385.1 Oceaniferula sp. | reverse complement strand
AAGAAGGTAATACGCCTGAAATGCTCAAGGACCTTTATTATGAGTTCCCTGGTATTGATCTAACGAATAAGCGTGTGTTAGCCTTACTTAGAATCGCGGTGATTGGTGTATTTGAAGATCAGCTGAATGGGCTGGCAGCTGCTGAGTCTGAAGAAGCCAAGGAGCAAGTGCTCAAATACAATGCGGGTATTAAGGTTCTGTTTAAAGATTTGAAGGCCGAGTTTGATCCTGCCGAATTGACTAATTTCGTGTTACTTCGTATCGGGGATTATCTGAGGACGAAAACCGCGGCACCGAAGCAAGCACTGCCTTACTATGAAGAGCTACTTACGAGAAAGGACAAGTTTGGTGAGTATAAAGCTCGGCTTGGTATCGCTGATGTCTTGGGGGACTCTGATAGTCTAGATGACAACAAAAAAGCGATCCTGAGCCTAGAGGACGTAATGCAGCGTGCTAAAGACGACTTGCAGATTCAAGAAGAAGCGCTTTTCCGCATTGTTGAATTGAGTGGCAAAATTGGAGACTGGGCCAAGTGCGAAACTTCATGTCGCAGCTATCTTGATGCTAAGTATACAAAAAAGGCAGCGCAGGTAAGTTACTTATTTGCGGTATCTTTTGATAAACGTAACATGAATCAAGACGCACTGTTTTATTATGGTAATGTCTACAACAGATACAGGGGATTCATACTCATTTCAGCTCCATCAGTTCAGCGGGTTATGGAAATTATGTGGGAGAGTGACAAGAAGGCAGGTGAGCAAGTGGTCGTTGGTGATAAAACGCAGACGCTTAAGATGGATGAGCGCCAAACGTGTTATCAAAAAATCGGCATCCCTTTCATCAATGGAACAAGGCCTATTCGTGAAACAAATAAGGACATGATTGACGAGGAAAAAGCCTTGTGGGATTCGCTAGCTGCTTTGGTAAAGAAGTACGAAAATTCTGGGTTGATCAAGACCATGGAACAGGTGCGTGCCGAAGAAGAAGAGGCAAAGCGACGTGGCAAAGGCAAATAAGTTAATGGCAACAGGTGTCAGATATTAACAACAAACAAATTTAGAAATTCAAATGAAGATTCAACTAATTTTAACTGTCTTATCCAGCTTATGTTTATTCGGTATCGCTGATGTGGCAGCCCAAGACGATAAGGCTCTTCCCAAGGGGAGGCTGCTTTACACAGATGGTTCCCATGATGATGTTTTCGTCATTAAATACAAAGCTGGAGTGGTGACGTATCGCACCGATATGAGGTCATTAAACATTTTACAGGCCAAAAAACCTAAGTTGGAAGCTGTTTATTTTTACGAGCCTAAGGTGTTTAGTGAGGCAATGGGACTATTCCGTGCAAAAAATTATGAGGAGGCCAAATCTAAATTTACTCAATGCGAGCTGCAACACAGGCAATTCGACACCATCGCAAACAACTACGCCACGCTAGCGGGATTTTACAAATTGGAATGCAGTAGGAGGTCTAATGATTTGGAGGCACTCAGCGCTGATCTCGAAAAGTATAGAAAAGATGGGCTAACTAGAGACTCACATTTTCAGCAAATAGAAGTTTATGGATTATGGGAAGCTGTAAGACTAAAAGAGTGGGCCCGCCTGGACAGGCTAGCTTTGTCTTGGACTGAGCGCAAAGTCCCATCTGAATTACGTGTTCAGATTGAATATTGTCATGCCCTTGCATTAGATGAGCTTGCCAAGGAAGATCCTTCGCGCTTTGAGGATTTGATTGATGCATACAATCGTGTGTTGACTGCAGATGCTACGGCTTCAATCAACCTGGTATTGAAAGCGGCCAACAGCTTGTTGCGCATCTATGCAAATGATGCAGATGTTAAGTTTGTAATGGAAAATTGGGACCCAAGTGCTGACAGAGCATCCTTGCCCGGTGATCAAAAACTTATGCAGGCGGTGAGCTTGATGCGCTACTACAGGCAG
>CBFHKM010000013.1:4014-7428 GCA_965656385.1 Oceaniferula sp. | reverse complement strand
TCCAAGTGCTGACAGAGCATCCTTGCCCGGTGATCAAAAACTTATGCAGGCGGTGAGCTTGATGCGCTACTACAGGCAGGTTGGCTTTGATGACATTGAGCCTTTGTCAGCTGAGCATGAAAAACTTTTTAAATACGTGCCTGAAGCAACAATTAATGTTGCCAAAGATGAAGCCAGCTCAGATGAGGCTGCGGTGGAGCCAGACGATCAGGTGAAGGACGAATAGCGCAGATCCTGAAAGAGTGCGCTCATGATCTTAGGCCATAAGGACGGAGGTGATTGCCTTCGAGACAATTTCATCTTGGATCTCAAAGATTGTCCTTAAATCGAGCTGCAGTGCGTCATCTACTACTGTTGCTACCACGGCAGGATCACCAGTTCTTAATCGATAGGCCAGTTGATTCACCGATAGGCTTTCGGGGGCAATCCGAATAGCGATGGATGGTATCTCGGACTTGGGCATAGTGCCTCCACCTGTCCGTGATTTTGTGTCAGTGATGCTTAATTGATGTGCTAATTCAGGATGTATTGAACTTACTATTTGTTCAGCCCTTAGACGTAGCAAATTTGTGTCCTTGCTGATGAAGTCGAGTGCAGGCACTTTGCTGGTATCGTGACTTGATTTGGTGTCGAGGTAGGTATCGATACACTCTTGTAATACAGTGAGGATGAGCTTGTCACATCTCACCGCCCGATAAAAAGGTTCTTTTTTGATGCCTGCAATGAGTGCTGATTTGCCAGCGATGATGCCAGATTGAGGCCCGCCTAGTAGCTTGTCACCGGAGAAGCAAACCAAGTCAACTCCATGGGCTAAGGAGTCCTGGGGCTTTGGTTCGTGGTCTATCGGCGCTAAGGTGTCGGTGTTGAGGAGAGCGCCAGATCCGATGTCCTCAACGAGTGGTAGCTTGTGTTGATGTGCTAGCTCTGCAAGCTCCTGAATGCTGGGGTCGTCAGTGAATCCGCCGATGTAAAAATTAGATCGGTGGACTTTCAGGATCATGGCCGTTTTTGGAGTGATTGCATTGGCGTAGTCATCAAGGTGAGTTTTGTTGGTGGCTCCTACCTCGACTAATTTTGCGCCTGAGGTTTCGAGTATCTCAGGAATCCGAAAGCCGCCACCGATCTCGACTAATTCACCGCGAGAGACGATCACCTCGTTTTTCTCGTTCTTGCACAAATGACGTAGAGTGATGACGAGGGCTGCTGCGCAATTGTTGACCGCTGTTGCGGCTTCAGTTTCTAAAATGGATGCAAGGGCAGTTTCGAGATAGCCCGCACGCTTGCCCCTGTTGCCTTCGGCAAGATTAAATTCAAGGTTGCAATAGCCAGTGGCTATTTTTGTAAGTGCCTGAGCTGTTTCTGCTCCAAGGGGAGACCTGCCCAGATTGGTGTGTATGATCACTCCTGTTGCATTGATCACCGGTTGGAGCCTGCTTGAGCTAAATATACAGAGTAGCTCGCTTATTTCCTTTTCGATTTCATCGCGATTCGGTGTTTGACCTGCTAAAATGCTGATCCTAAATCGGCTGATCTCACGCTGAACAAAAGCTGTGATCATTGCGCGAGGCAGTGAGCTTTCCCCAGATAGGGACTTGGCTAGACTTTCGACAGATGGGAGTTCGCGCAGGGCTTGCTGATTCGATGCCATGGCATTGAAATTAACGTCTCTTACAGATTTGACAAGGTTGCTTATGAGCCGCAGTCTCTGGCCCGTGAGCAATAATATTAATGAGACTCCGCTGGCATCTTTACATGTTAAATTAGGAGCCAAAATGGTTCCTTTTGCAGGCTGGAATATGCCAGTTCAATATTCTAGTATTATCGATGAACATACTGCGGTGCGTGAAGATGTTGGAATTTTTGATATTTCGCACATGGGACAGTTTTTTGTTGAGGGTGAGGGTGCCGAGGCTTGGCTTAATTCGCTGCTTACCAACAATGTTGATAGGCTAGCGGTAGGTGAGGGGCAGTATACGATTATGCTCAACGATCAAGGTGGTGTGATTGATGATTTGATTATTTATCGCGAAACTGAAGGTCGTATATTTCTTGTGGTCAATGCCTCCATGATTGAGGAGGACTTCGCTTGGATGAAGAAACACCTGCCAGAAGGCCTAATCTTGCGCAATGAGAGCGATTGCTGGGCAGCAATGGCTGTGCAAGGACCCAATGCCGCTGGAATATTTAAAGAGTTTTTCCCCAACCAAGGATTGCCACCACGAAATGGTATGGCGACATGGATTCACGAAGGGGAACAACTCATGGTCTGCAGCACAGGCTACACAGGTGAGGACGGGTATGAATTTTTCAGTTCCTCAACGGACGGTAGTATGTGGTTTCAGCGTTTTGTTGATGCTGGCGTCAAGCCTTGTGGCCTAGGTGCACGCGATAGCCTTCGGCTTGAGGTTTGTTATCCGCTCAATGGTTCAGATCTGTCCCCCACACATACGCCTCTAGAGGCAGGCTTGGGTTTTTTCTGCGACCTCAATAAAGATGGCGGGTTTGTGGGGTGCGAATCACTCACTAAGCAGAAGTCGGATGGTCTTAAGAGGCGTCTGGTCGCGCTCAAATATACTGGTAGGGGAGCTCCGCCGCGAGCTCACTACAGTGTGCATGACAAAGATGGCGAGCAGATCTCAGAGTTGTCAAGCGGAGTGCTGTCGCCGAGTCTCAGGGAGGGTATTGCACTGGCCTATCTGCCCGCAGAGCACGCAAAAATAGGCACCTTGGTTGACATCGATGTGCGTGGGCGTCGTTTTGAAGCAAAAGTCGTCAAAAAACCCTTTTACAAGAGGCCATGATGGTGCGAAATAAGCTATATCAAAGCGGCTATCTGCTATTATTTATCATTTCACACCAAATTACTTATATCAAACAATCCTATGAACGTTCCCGATAATCTTCGCTACACATCTGACCACGAGTGGGTCCTGCTCGATGGTGACATTGCCACGGTTGGAATCACTGATCATGCACAAGAGGAACTCACCGATGTGGTATTCGTTGAACTGCCGGAAAATGGTCGCGCATGTGATGCTGGCGATCCGGTGGCTGTTGTAGAATCTGTAAAGGCTGCGAGTGACATATACATACCAGTTGCAGGAGAAATCGTAGAGGGGAATGCTGACCTCGAGGCAGATCCGTCACTAGTGAACACCGATCCTTACGGAGCAGGCTGGATATTTAAAGTGAAGCTAAACGACATAGCTACTGTTGAGGCCCTAATGGATGCCGCAGCTTACAAGGGGCTGATTGGTTAGGCACCAGTATTGGTTTTTATTCCACAAGACACTAGAGTTCTCTTTCTTCTACTGAACAATGTATAACGATTTTTGTAGCCGGCACGTTGGAAGTGTTGGAGCTTCCCGCCAGACGCTCATCAAAGAGCTGGGTTACGAACGCATCGATCATCTC
>CBFHKM010000013.1:2663-3915 GCA_965656385.1 Oceaniferula sp. | reverse complement strand
ATTGATGATGCCGTGCCGGCAAGTATTCGGGGTGGCGATGCCCTTGAGTTACCCGAGGCGTTGTCTGAGACCGCTGCACTTGAGAGACTTCGCTCTATCATGAGCAAAAATAAGGTGCTCAAGTCATTCATCGGGCAAGGATATAGCGGCACCATAGTGCCACCTGTTATCCAGCGAAATATTCTCGAAAATCCCGGCTGGTATACAGCTTACACTCCGTATCAGGCTGAGATTGCCCAAGGCCGTCTTGAGGCCTTGCTGAATTTTCAAACTATGATTTCAGACCTCACCGGTCTTGATGTTGCTGGGGCTTCGCTACTGGATGAGGCGACAGCTGCAGCCGAGGCCATGGCTCTGGCCAAATCTGGGAAACCGCGGGGGACAAGTATGTTCATCTCAGACTCATGCCATCCACAGACGATTAAGGTCGTGGAAACACGAGCAGAACCACTCGGGATCGATGTTATCGTGGGAGATTGGCAATCGTTTGACCCTTTAGCTTGTGACGGCATTTTTGCTGTTTTACTCCAATACCCGGACACACGTGGCCACGTGGATGATTACCAGGAGTTGGTAGAAAAGACTCACGAGGCAGGAGCTTTAGCTATTGTAGCTGCTGATATTCTGGCCCTCACAGTGCTTCGCCCTCCGGGTGACTTTGGCGCGGACATCTGTGTAGGTAATAGCCAACGCTTTGGAGTGCCGTTTGGCTTCGGAGGCCCGCATGCCGCCTTCATGGCGTGCACGGACAAGCTCAAACGCAAAATGCCGGGCCGACTAATCGGTGTGTCGATCGATTCTCAAGGTAATCCCGGCTATCGTTTGTCTCTGCAAACAAGGGAGCAACATATTCGGCGGGATAAAGCCACGTCTAATATATGCACGGCGCAGGTGTTACTCGCTGTGATGGCATCGATGTATGCTGTGTATCACGGTCCTGAGGGTTTAAAAAGAATTGCCCAAGAGGCTCACCAGTCTGCGCGTATTCTTGCGGCGAGTATTACCCAAGCAGGCTATGATCTTGTCAGTGATAACTTCTTTGACACCATCACGGTAAAGACTGCGAACAACACTGATCAAATTCTACTGGCTGCAGTTAAAAACGGAGTCAATTTGCGCCGTGTTGATGATCAACATGTAGCGATTGCTTGCGATGAAGTCATGGGCGTAGCTGAGCTGAAACTCGTATTACAGGCTTTTAAAATCGATCAAGAGGTATTGCCTGAGCCCGGTCAAACAGCCTGGGGTGAGA
>CBFHKM010000013.1:0-2564 GCA_965656385.1 Oceaniferula sp. | reverse complement strand
ACTTATCCATCCACCCACGGTGTCTATGAGTCTACCATTGTGGAGATTTGCGAAATTATTCACTCCAATGGTGGCCAAGTTTATATGGATGGAGCTAACATGAATGCGCAGGTTGGTCTCACTAGTCCCGGACTTATCGGTGCAGATGTTTGCCACCTCAATCTCCACAAGACTTTCTGCATACCTCACGGTGGTGGTGGTCCAGGTGTCGGCCCCATCGGAGTAGCTGAGCAATTGGTTCCTTACCTACCTGGTCATAGCATGATGGAGAGTGAAGATTCTCCCGTTTGTGCGGCAGCGTATGGTAGCGCAAGTATTAATACTATATCATGGATGTATATTGCGATGATGGGGGTCGAGGGGCTCACGGAGGCGACTAAGATTGCCATTGTAAATGCCAACTACATGGCAAAGCGACTCAATGCTTATTTCCCTGTTCTCTACACCGGCAACAAGGGCTTAGTAGCACATGAGTGTATCATTGATATACGCCCATTGGCTGAGCGCAGCGGTATTACTGTTGAGGATGTCGCCAAACGCCTGATGGACTATGGATACCATGCTCCGACGATGAGTTGGCCAGTTGCTGGCACTCTCATGATTGAACCTACCGAGTCTGAGTCCAAAGGTGAGCTCGATAAGTTCTGTGATGCCATGATCTCTATCCATGGTGAAATCCAACAAGTTGTCGATGGTGTGGCCGACAAGGAAGACAATGTTTTGAAGAATGCGCCGCATACTGCCCAAATGGTCATCAGTGACACGTGGAGTCATCCATACACTCGTGAGCAAGCGGCTTACCCAGTTTCGTCATTACGTAGTCACAAATTCTGGCCATCGGTAGGACGCATCGACAATGTCCATGGTGATCGCAACCTTGTTTGTTCCTGTGTTGGCATGGATGCCTATTCAGAGTGAAAAACCTGCAGCCTGATAAACAATGAGTAATTATACCCCACCTGCCAGCCCCAAGGATGAAGTATCTGGCTATGTCTATTTTGCTCGTTTGTGTAGTAAAATTCGTCTTTGCCAAAGTGGGCATCTCGACCCCGAATTTGAGCCCAATATGGGCAAGGCAATGGACTTATGGACATGCCAGTTCCTTAAGGTTGATTATGATGCCCTGCGAGGAGTTGTGCACTCAGGTGCCAATGATAAGGATGCACTTGAGTGGTGCTGGCAAAATGGCGTGAAGCCAAGCGAGCATCAACTCGAGTGGTGGAATAGCTACATGCGCAATCGAGGTTTTCGAGATGACTTTACGGATAAGCTCGTGTTTCGGAAAGAGGAGGCTGGCTGGGAGAATCGAAATGATATCCAGAGTTTCTTTGATTATCTAGACGCTGATGATGGACGCTTGTGATGACAAGCATGGCCTGCTAGTCTAAAAGCGGATGACACTTACAGACCTCGGTTGGAATGAAGATTTTCAGAAGGCATTTAACAAGCTTTCTTTAATCAAGTGCGTGCCGGCACGGTTAATTCGTGATAACAAAATTAGCTATGGAGCGCTCTTCATCGACGATGAGGGCGATGTCTGTGAGCGTGAGGTGGTCATGAGCGGCAAAGTTTATCATGATGCATCTAGTGATGCTGAACTTCCCGCTGTTGGTGATTGGGTAGCTCTTGAGTTAGCTGGCGATGAAGACAACGAAAATATGATCCGCTCACGTCTGCCTCGGCAGACCTGCTTCTCACGTAAGCTCCCTGGCAAAAGTGCGGAGGAGCAAGTGATCGCAGCTAATGTTGAGGTGGTTGTGGTGGTGACTGACGCTGGCTCAGATTTCAGCCCTCGCCGCATGGAGCGTTATTTCACCCTGATCAAGCGCAGTGGTTCAAAACCAGTGGTGCTGGTCAATAAATCCGATCTCTTTACTGATGAACAAAATCAAGAGGCAGCGTCAACCATTGCTGAGCTCAGCGAAGAGGCCGATGTTTACATTAGCTCTGCGGCGCGCAATGAGGGTCTTGAGGTGCTCAAAAAGTATCTCCAACCTGGTGTTTCGCTAACCATGGTCGGCTCCAGCGGGGTGGGGAAGTCGACGATGGTCAACCAGCTATTAGGTGAGGAATTCCAGTGGACTAGTGACGTCAATGAAGCCACTGGCAAGGGGCGCCATACCACCACCGCACGCGAGTTGATATTGCTCGATGACGGTGGCATCCTCATTGATAACCCAGGCATGCGAGAGATCCAGATGTGGACCGACGAGCAGACGTTGCGCGAGAGCTTCCTCGATGTGGAGGAGCTGGCGACCCAGTGTAAATTCCACGATTGCAAGCATGGTAACGACGCAGGCTGTGCCATCCGTGCGGCCGTCGAGAGCGGTGAGCTTGATGAGGGGCGCTACGAGGGATATCTCAAGCTTGACGAGGAAATAGAGAAACTTGAGCAGCGGCAGAAAAAGCGCCGTATCCTCTCTGAGCGGCGCGCTAAAAGGGATCACAGGATCAAGGCTAGGAACTTGGCAGATCGAATTGAACAGGATCAGGAGCAAAACCCTGACTGGCGCTGATAAGGTATACTAGAAGAACAGGCGGCCGATGATCGTTAGGATCACGGC
>CBFHKM010000012.1:15662-30678 GCA_965656385.1 Oceaniferula sp. | reverse complement strand
GCGACATTTAAAGGTTTCACAGGACACGAAAACATATAGATTATGTATTGTTATGCATAACTATTCATTTTTTTGCACAGTCATTATGCTCGGTAGCTGTATGTTACTTTCTTCTTGTGGGCACATTATGACCAAAAGTCACAGCTATCAAAAGAGTGATGTCGTTGAGATTAACGGAGCGAAACTCGCGGGCTCAGTGAAGCCAATGGGGGGCAAATCAGGATTTGGATTCTCAGCGATGATATATATGGCGGGCTCAGCGACATTGGATGGTCCCTTTATCTGGCGTGTCGAGGCCGAGGGTGAAAAGGACCTCCACCTCCATATGCTGGTGCATAGAGTTAAAGTAATCACGAGTAAGACCAAAAGAAGCGAATGGTATCCAGAAGAACATCTTGGGTATCAGACACCATTTGAAGCATTAGAAAAAGAGCCCAACAGGGTGTTTGCCGTCTTTCAAATCCCGGGCAAACTGAAGGTTTATCCGCGCGAGGATGGTGATATCACTATTTTAGCTGATGTGTCAGTCACCAGTAAAAAAGGGGTCGGCAGAAACTTGGTGAAATTCAATCTCGTGGCTGAGACCACTAAAGATGTCGAATTTATCAGTTTGCCATCGGAAATTGTTAAAGGCTCGAGTGAAGATCCTCGGGACTGGGAGTGGGGTGATGAATATCTAGATTATTGATTCATTGGGAATAAACTCATCGCTTAATCACTCTTATCAATAATTACGGCATCTGTATGGAGCAGATGATCATACTACACATTAAAATACTCAGCATTTATCGAACCAATGAGATCATCTTTAAAATTATACCTTGTCACTACTTGCACTGTCCTTACGCCTCTAGTATCCGCAAACGAGGTAAAGCGTAACGGGCAGGATGATATTTCTGCAGTAGTTGTATCTGAGGTTCCTGCATGACCAATGTGACCAGGTGAAGGCGGCACCGTGCGTGGCGCATCAGATAGCTTTGGATTTGTATTCACCGGTAGATGGATTCCCGAAAAGGGGGATTCAGGTCAGATTTTTTCTAGTTTTAAATACTGGATTTCGGATGACCTCGGTGTTGGTGTTGATTATAGGCCGCTTGTGGATAGCGTCACGATGACGGCAACATACCGCGCAATTTCTGAGGATCCATTTGGGTGGCGTCCAGCCATGATTGTTGGAACCGCTGAGGACGATTTCACCTACAAGGGTGAATCCGTTGAGTCTCGTAGTTATTTCTTCACACTAAGCAAAGCAATGCCCGATGTAGATTTTTGCGGCATTGTGCCTGCTCCTTATGCCGGTGCTGTCTGGATCGAAGAAATCGGTGAGGTGAGACCACTAGTTGGAGTACACCTGAGGCATGATATCGGCACCATGATGATACAATACAGTGGGACAGACACGCATTTAACCGTCTCAAGGGCGATCAATGACAATACTTCACTGAGTGCTATTTATTGGGGAATGAAATATCCTGGCCTAGGTATACGCATGAGGTTTTGAGCCAGTAACTCCAGATGGTAATTACCTGTGAGCACCAACCTCGTTATTACATATAACAAGATATCGCGCATAGTAATGACAAGGTCACATACGTGGCAGGCGCTATGTTTATATGGTGCAAACAGCAACGTATAATGCTTCCACCTTAGCAACCACGTATTACATACATTGTGCGAAGTTGTATTGTGGCTGTTTAGAAGTGCCTATGCAGTTAATATTTTTCGCCCCTCAGCTATTATGAGGATTAAGGTTGGTTATTACATGAATAAGTTGTTTTCCCGCTATGAACTTCATTGATTCACCACAGGAAAACAGGCTTCCTCGTATATTGACCTGTGTCATGGAGTCTTTCCTGATTTGTATATTATGGTGTGTGGCATGTAATCTAAACTAGGCTGCGCCTAGAGAAATTGTCCGCTTGTAGAAAAAACTTATCATTCTGCGAAAAATCATTGCTTCTGATGATAAGCTCACGCAGTCTTCATCTGAATTTACGATAATATCCAAATCTCTAATATAATGATCAGCCAAGCACCCAATCAAACCACATCAAGCCTTTCTCGCAGGAATTTCCTGAAAAAAACAACAGTAGCAGGCCTGGCTTTAGGAGTTGCTTCCCCTATGCTTAGTTTGGCTAAGCAAGCCAAAGGCCAGAAAATTAAAGCTCTTCTGGTAACTGGAGGTGGATATCATGATTATAATGCCCAAAAAAGTATCGTTACCGAAGGTGTCAGTAAGCTGATCGATATCGATTGGACTATTTTGCACCATGTAAAGGCTGAGGATCTAAAGAAGTCCCTATCTGCGGATGGCTGGGCTGAGGATTACGATATAATCGTATACAACATGTGTCATGCGAATGAGGATGATGAGGCCTACATTAACAATGTGGTTGGCGTGCACAAAGCCGGCAAGCCGTGCGTCGCCATTCACTGCACTATGCACTCTTATCATTGGAATGTTGGCGGCGGAAAACACTCCAAACAGGATAAAGAATGGAACAAGTTGCTTGGGGTTGCTTCAATGCGCCATGGTCCCAGAGGCCCTGCAATAACCGTGAAAAAGTCTGATGTGAACCATGACGCTTATTCGTTGCATGGTGAGGACTGGACCACCCCTAAGGGTGAGCTATATCATATTGATAAGGTCTATCCTTCTGCAACCGTCCTGGCAAAAGGCTCCAATGGCAAGTCTGAGCACCCTGTTGTTTGGGTAAATAAGTATGGCAAAGCCAACGTATTTGGGACCACCATCGGACACCACAATGAAACCATGGAGTCGAAGGAGTTTCTTCGAACCTTGGCAGATGGAATTGTTTGGGCTGTAGCTGAAACCCAAAAACAAGCATAGTAAACTACCAGATTTATTTCTCCACCAGCTTACCGATCAGCTCGTTCATTCTGGCGGTCATCTTGTGTGGATTGTCCAATAATCCTGCTGCGAGTAAGGCGTTATCTGCCAGTTGCTGCACAACAAGAGCTGCAGTCTCCTTGTCTGACTCCATCAGATTGCTTAAGCCGTGTATCACAGCATGGCGCGGGTTGATCTCTAGCGTTGCCTTGGTGGTAGGCATGTCCTGGCCCATGGCCTGCATCATGGATCTCATTTGAGCATTGGGTGCTTCTTTAGGTGTGAGGGCTGCTACCGGGCTATCGATGAGACGACCTGTCGCCTCGACCTTTTCAATTCGGTCAGTCAGCTCTCCCTCAATAAATTTGATGAGATTTTTACGCTTTTTGCTGTCTAATTCTTCACCCTCTGTGGCGACGTCTTCGAGTTCAATTTCACCTCGATCTGCTGATACGAGCTTTTTGCCCTTGAACTCAGGAAGTGCTTCCATGACGTATTGATCAACTGGCTCAGTGAAGAAGCAAACCTCAAGCCCCCTAGCCTTGAATGCCTCAAGGTATGGCCCTGATTCGATAGCTTCTCGTGACATCCCAGTCAGGTAATAGATACTTTCCTGCTCCTCCTTTGCTCGATCGACATATTGTGCGAAGTTAGTTAGCTCACCTGGCTCATTAAGTGATGTCTCAAAGCGTAATAAACCAGCTAATTGTGCTTGGTGCTCATAGCTGGTGGCAATGCCCTCCTTGAGGAAACGAGAGAACTTTTTGTAGAATTCCTCATAGGACTCAGTGTTATTCTTAGCCTCTTTTTCTAGGAATTTGAGATAACGCTTAGTAATCAGACCATTGAGTTTCTGCACTAAAGCGCTGTCCTGCATAGATTCACGGGAGATATTGAGTGGTAGGTCTTCACTATCGATAACCCCTCTCAAAAAGCGCAACCACTCAGGCAAGAGCTTGTCCGGCTTAGCATCGATAAGCACCTTGCGGCAGTAGAGCGAAACTCCCGGCTCCATCTGGCCCATGCCAAATTGCTCGGTATTCTCTGTCGGTGTGAATAGCAGAGCATTGATGGAAAGTGGCGCGTCGGCACTGAAGTGCATGGTGTAGCGTGGATCATCAAAGGCATGAGCGGTGAACTTGTAGAACTCCTTGTATTCATCTTCGCTGATGTCCTTTTTGCTTTTCAGCCAGAGAGCCTCGACTTTGTTGACATGTTCTCCATTGAGTGTGATTGGGAAAGAGACGAAGTTGGAATATTTCTCAAGAATGGCCTTAATTCGTGCATCCTGAGAGAATTCTTCCATACCCTCCTTCAGGTGAACCACGATACTACAACCGCGCTTTGCCTCTGCATTATCGTTGATAGAATATCCACTGGCTCCATCTGAGGTCCATGTTTGGCCACCTGTGCCGTTTTCCCATGAATGGGTGTGCACGTCTACCTTGTCGGCAGCCATGAATGCTGAGTAGAATCCAACACCAAACTGACCAATGACGTCAGCATTTGAGTCACCTTGCTCCTTCATCTTCTCGAGGAAGGCCTTGGTGCCTGAGTGAGCAATGGTGCCCAGGTTCTCCACAAGCTCCTCATTGTTCATGCCGATACCACTGTCAGAAATAGTCAGTGTCTTAGCCTCCTCATCAGTAGTGATTTCAATGCCGAGCTCTCTGTCTGACTCGAAAACCTCTTTTTCAGTGAGCTGCTTAAGTCTCATTTTCTCAAGCGCATCTGAGGCATTTGAGACAAGCTCACGAACAAAGATCTCTTTGTCTGTGTAGAGCGAGTGGATAACGATATCGAGTAGCTGACGCACCTCGGCTTGGAATGTATGCGTATGTTCTTCTGTGGCAGTAGACATGATTTTTTAAGTTGAGAATTAAGAGTAAGAAAGAGACTGCGATAGTCAGCACATAAGATGCTGTAATCACGGGGGCGAAAAATAGCCAAACTCCCCCGCCCTGCAAGCGAAAATCAATTTGATTTATTGAGATGTCTTCGCTCTGGCAAACAGGAATTTGTTTGAAAAGTCGTCATTTAGATAGAGCGTTTAATCGTCATTTGGATTACCCGTGAGCTGAGCATCTCTCCAGATTTGCTTGCTGGTGTTGCCGTCGGCAATGTTGCCCTCGAATTCATTCACCTTGACGCCATAGTGGGTTATGATACCTGCTTGAAAATTTCCATTGGTGACGTTCCCATTCATGGCGACCTCGGTTTGTTGTCCGCGCGCGACAATGCCACTTAAAAGGTTTTTCTCGCAGGTGTTTGCCGTGATAACCCCTGTAGCTCCCTCAGAGAGCAAAATGCCAGCCTCTCGGTTGCTGGAACAGGTGTTGGAAAATAGATTTACACGCCCCTCCTCTCCCATAGCCACGATGCCACAGAGGCCATTTTTAATAGTCTTTGTCTTGCGGACCGTGCCACTGCCCCCTTTCCAGAACCCTATACCATGTTGTAGATTACCCTGGCACCATGAATCTGATATATTAGCACTGCTACCCTGGCCATAAACAGAAATGCCGTCCCACCCTGCTTGATCGATTTTACAGCTTACGATCTTTGCCGAACCTCCATCCAAAACAGCAATCCCATGCCCTGCAATGTTCTCAATAAGGCAGGAGGTTACTGATGTATTTTTAGCCTCAATCGTGATGCCTGAAAAACGATCTATGCCATGGTCGAAGCCCAGATGCTTGAGGCCAACGTTGCTTATGCTGGTTCCAATTGCCGTTGGCGCTACCGTGATAAGTGCAGCCTTGCTGGCGGGCACCTGGATGATAGTGCCTCCCTCGGGGGCGCCGATAAGCTTCACCGGCCGATCGATATAGAGGGCTGTGTGGTATGAGCCCGCGGCGACACGAATAATATCTCGTGGGCGTGCAGCGTTGATGGCCTCTGGAATAGTAGGGTAATCCTGTGGCACTCGATGTGCTCGAGCATAGGCCCCCATCCTTTTGTAGAGTTTTATTACCTTATCTGACTTTGGATTGAGTCGACCTGCCTCTTCCAGGAGTAACATCGCTTGAGGTGAGTATTCTCCTGTATCAAGTGCTGTCGCTTGCTGATATAAAGAATCTGATTTTTCATGACGCATGCGGATTTCATACTCCTGCGCTTTAATCTTATTTGAGAAATCAGGAATGCTTTGATTGCGAGGTGCTTGCTTCTGAAGGTTTGCAAGTGCCTGCTTGGCTGCAGCCGTATCTTCAATCTCTAGGGCATCAGAAATAGCTGATATCAAAATTGCTAGTTCTTGTTTTTTCCGTTCCCTAATAATGATTAGCAATTTCCGCTGGGCTGTTTCATTTTCGGGGGCCAGCGCAACCACTGATTTTGCCAAGCTCTCGGCCTCATCCCATCTGCCAGCTTCAAGCGCTGCCTGGCTTTCACCCAAGGTATAAAAAATTTGCTGGTTACGCTCTTCAATTTTACCTTCTTTAATGGCCTCGAATCCGCTTGTTGCTACTTGTGAATTAGGCGCTATTTTTTTGATTTTTTCAAATGCCAAGGATGCTTGATTCCACTTTCGTGCTGCAATCGCAGAGACCCCTTCGGCACGAAGCTCTGCAATTTCAGATTCTATCTTGATTTGCACATACCACTCCTTTTGGTGCCACTGATATGCCCACCAACCAACCGTTGATATAGCGCATATAAGCAACAGAACGACGATAAAGTCGGTATTAGCCCGCAGCTTTTTCTTGCCCACAACGACTTTCAGAGCCGCTTCGTATTCTAGTAATTCCTGTTGGTAGCGAAATCGAATCTGCTCAGATGGAGCGTTCTTAACAAGTTCGCGCTTATATTCTAATGTTTCATCGAAATCAGACAGGAAAGCACTCGGCTTATCTTTGGGGCTCAGCCCCAGAGTTTTGCGTGCGTCTGTATTTTCCATATCGATATATGTCCTTTATTACCGCTCTCTCTAATCAATAAATCGCTGTGCTAGCGGCACGCGGCGGCCCATGCCAAAGGCTTTGGATGTCACCCTCAGACCCGGAGCAGCTTGAAACCGTTTCCATTCATTAAGTGTGACGCGTCGCTGGATCCATCGCACGAGCTGCTCATCATGGCCATGTTCGTTGATGATTTGTGAGCACGAGAGATGTTGTTCGACATAGAGTTCAAGAATGGCATCTAGAATCTTATAGGGAGGCAAGGTGTCTTGGTCTTTTTGATCTGGCCGCAGCTCGGCACTAGGGGGCTTGTCGATAGTATCATGAGGGATGATTTCCTTATCGCGATTGATCCAGCGAGAAAGGGCATATACTTGAAGTTTCGGCAAATCACTAATGACTGCAAGACCACCACACATGTCACCATACATAGTGCAGTAGCCAACCGCCAGCTCACTCTTGTTGCCTGTCGTCAAAAGAAGTCGCCCTGTCTTATTAGACAAGGACATGAGAAAAAGCCCGCGGATACGAGCCTGCATATTTTCCTCGGTCAGATCCTCTGGCAAGTCGCCAAAGACTGGGTTCATTGCTGACTTGACTGATTCAAAGGCCTGCTTGATGGGCACGGTGTCACAGCGCATCCCTAGGTTATTCGCCAGTTCGATGGAGTGGCTCACACTGCCGCTGGAGGAATACTCACTCGGCATAGTTAATCCATGCACATTTTCAGCCCCGAGCGCATCTGCCGCTATCACAGCGGTCAAAGCAGAGTCGATCCCACCACTCAGTCCAAGGCATGCTGTCGAGAAGCCGCATTTGCGAGCGTAGTCACGCAGGCCCAACACCAATGCGTTGTAGCATTCCTCTTCAGAATTTGAGAGCAAGGTGTGATGGTGGTCGTTCCCTTTACGAGTAGTGTCAACCACGGTGCATTTCTCCATGAATGAGGGCAACGAGCCTATCGGCAATCCCTTAGCGTCGAAAGCTGCGGAGTTACCATCAAAGATTAATTGATCATTGCCGCCTATGCAGTTGCAGTAAACGAGTGGTATTTTCATATCCCTCGCCACTTCGGCCAGCATGGCAGCTCTCCCCTGCGGCTTGCCCATACTGTAGGGGGATGCGCTCAAATTGAGCATGATGTCGATACCTTGATTGCATAGGTCTTTGGCTGGATCGTTGCTATACAAGGGGTAGTGAAGATAATCTTCGGTCCAGATATCTTCGCAAATCGTAACCCCGATCTTAATCCCTCGCCACTCAATGGCGCTGACGGATTCAGCTGGTTCAAAGTAACGCCGCTCATCAAAAACGTCATAGGCTGGCAGCAGGGTTTTCCATATTTTTCGCTCTATTTTCCCGTTATTAAGGAATGCTGCTGCATTACGAAACGGCTTGCCAATTGAGCCTTCAGGGCGTTGATCAACATATCCCACTACAAGTGGTACATCATGGACCTCGTCAGCAAGATAATCGAGAGCCTGTAAGCATTTAGGGACAAATTCAGATCTAAAAAGAAGATCCATTGGAGGGTATCCTACCAAGGCCATTTCAGGGGTGACCACAAGCTCAGCCCCCTGCTCAATGCACTCACGATATGCAGCAAGAATACGTTTAGCGTTACCTGGGAAATCCCCAATAACGGCATTGATCTGAGCGATACCTATCTTCATGTGAAACTCTACAAGGAATGAACAGCGATGAGGCGCTGATGTAAATGAAGATGATGAGAAATTTGAAACATCGACGTAGGAGATGAAGCTGGGGCTTAGATGTAGGCTACCACAGCCCGTATTTGCCGGTTTCTAAGGCATACCAGCCCATGAGCAGGTTGGCGACGCCATGCATGACAATGCAAGCGAGCAGGCTTTTAGTCCGAACGGCCACCCAATACATAAGAGAACCAAAAATAAGTGCTCCAAGGTAGTCAACAGGTTGATGAATTAGAATGAATGCTGCAGTTACCACAATGTAGGATATCCAAGCGGGCTTACCAAAAGGAACCTTCCAATAGTCGCGGTCTCGATCGAGTAAAAAACGCATCAGAAAGCCACGCCAAAAGATCTCTTCGACCAAAGCAACGACCACAACAGCGCGGAAGAAGCGAAACACCAAGGATGCGAAGTAAATACTTTCATTGCCATCAAACTTATCGGCCAAATCCTGTGGATTGAAGCCATCCTCTCGTGGCATCACCCCCAGCCACTTGAGCACCCCCTCCTGCTTACCCTCAAGCTCTAGCCAACTGTGAATTTGAGTGGGCAAAATCCAAAAGCCAATGCCGACAGCCCCCATAAAAGCACCAAGTATAAAAGGTTTGAATCCCCACTTTATGTTATAGTTTTTGCGGAAAAATAATAGTAATGTAATCACTACCAGTGACTGAAGTGGATACTGCCACTGAGCGGGGTAATGCTGCCACCAAGGTGCGTCGGGATGCTTCCATTCTGGCCAGCCGGTCAGCTGGAAAGGAGCCAACAAGGCCATGAAGACCGCTAAGGGCACCACGTGAGCCTTGGTCCGATCTTGCTTAATGTCAGCTAAAAAACCCATGACTAAGACTGACTTACAGGTTACCCACAAAGCGCTCCATCTTATTCATCGCGACTTTCAACTCATCAAATGAAGTCGCATAGCAACACCGCAAGAATCCCTCGCCTGCCTCGCCAAAGGCGTCGCCGGGAACAGCAGCGACGTTTTCAGCCTCTAGCAGCTTGGTGGCGAAATCCTTACTGCTCAGTCCCGTTTGGCTGATATCAGGAAAAACATAAAAAGCCCCACCCGGCGCATGGCAGTCAATGCCCATCTCGTTGAGGCGTTTCACAGTGAAATCTCGACGATGATGATAACTTTCGCGCATCTCATTCACGGCGGAGTCCCCATTCTTCAGTGCTTCCAGGGCCGCAGCTTGACTGGTAATTGGAGCACAAAGCATGGCATATTGATGGATTTTCATCATCGCTTCAATCAACGGTGCTGGGGCACATGCGTAGCCCAAGCGGAAGCCCGTCATAGAATAAGCTTTCGAGAAGCCGTGTAAAAGTACGGTGCGCTCCCTCATTCCCGGTAAAGCCGCGATTGATAAATGCTCCCCATCATCATAGCGCAACTCAGAATAAATCTCATCAGTGATCACGATCAGATCATGCTTGATACACAGCGATGCAATCTTCTCCAGTTCGTCTGCAGGCATCACTGCACCTGTCGGGTTAGTGGGGAAATTTAACATTAAGACCCTTGATTTTGGCGTTATGGCAGCCTCAAGCATGTCGGCTTTGAGTGCAAAATCATCCCTTTTGGTCGTCGCCACATCTACGCCAACTCCATAGGCAAGGCTGATGCTGGGAAGATAAGAGACATAACACGGCGAGTGGTAGATGACCTCATCACCCGGATCGATCAATGCACGCAATGCAAGATCAATGGCTTCAGACACTCCCACTGTAATTAAAACCTCAGAAGCCGAATCATAATCAACATGAAAAAAGCGATCCACATATCGGCTGATCTCCTTGCGAAGACTGAGCAAGCCTAAATTCGATGTGTAGCTTGTATGACCTTTTTCTAGCGAATATATAGCGGCTTCACGAATGTGCCAAGGTGTTGCGAAGTCAGGCTCCCCAACACCGAGAGAAATGACATCGTCGCGACCCTGCACGAGTTCGAAAAAGTCGCGAATACCCGATCTTGGAATACCTGCCACTTGACGAGAGATTTTACCTGTGTAGTCCATCTTTGTGAAGAGTTATGGAGTAACAGGCAATCTACCCTCGGCTTCTTCAGCTTCGAAAATGAAGCCGCTTTCTTTATATGCCTTGAGGCGAAAATGAGTAGCTGTGGAGAGCACTCCGTCAAGTGTACTGAGTTTCTGAGATACAAAACTTGCGACTTCTCTGAGATCCTTGCCCGATACAACAACCATCAAATCATAGCCGCCACTTGCTAGGTAACACGATCCCACTTGGTCAAAGCGAGCAATGCGCATGGCCAATCGGTCAAAGCCGCCATCTCGCTCGGGCGTTACAGTGACTTCGATAAAAGCCGTTACCCCAGCCTCGCCCGCTTTGTCTTCATCAACAACCGCCTGGTAGCCGAGAATGGTGCCGTCTTTTTCCCAGGCACCGATACGGGTGCTGACTTCATCAGTCGTTAAATTCAAAGTTTCTGCAAGCTCAGTATCTGTGTAGCGAGCTTTTGACTGCAACAGTGTAAGTAATGGATCCTTCATGCGTGGCCATCCATGCCATAAAATGAGTTAATCGCCTAGACAAATACCAAGCGCGCGTGCGGTATCCACCATTTCACTATCTGGGTCCACAAGTCTAAGTTTGTGTACTGCTTGTTCGATCGGCACTGATCCAACATGATATGCTTCGTAACTTACCATGCGTCCAAATTTGCCAGCCTCGATAAGCTTCACCGCCTTAACACCGAAGCGGGCACCTAGAATACGATCGATTGCTGTTGGGGATCCACCTCGCTGTAGATGCCCTAATACGCAAGATCGGGTATCCTTGCCCGTTTTGGCACTTATCTGTTCAGCGACAATATCACCAACACCTCCAAGAGTAACCTCGCTGGCTCCACCTTGTTTCTTGGTGATCAACTTGCCTCCAGAAATACGAGCTCCCTCTGCAACTACCACCAACGAGCTCCGCTTGCCTTCTCGCTCACGTTCATTGATGAAGTCCGCAACATGATCAATGTCAAAATCAATTTCAGGAATGAGGATTGCGTGTGCTCCTCCAGCAATGCCGCCCCATAAGGCAATCCAGCCCGCATGACGCCCCATCACCTCCAATACCATGACGCGCTTATGACTCTGCCCTGTTGTTTGTAGCCGATCAAGAGCATCTACCACTGAGGTGACGGCACTGTCGAAGCCGAAGGTCATCGCAGTTGCCTGCAGGTCGTTGTCGATCGTTTTGGGGACACCAACCACATTGAACCCCTCTTGATTCATTTGTAATGCTGTCGTAAGTGAGCCATCACCGCCAATAACGATGATCGCTTCGATCCCAAGCTGGTTCATATTATTGCGAGCTGTATCGATAATATTTCTTGGTATTTTCGCAATATCTCCCTCTCCGATTTTAGCTGCAAAGTGACCTTTATTGGTAGTGCCCAGAATAGTTCCTCCCATTTTGGCAATGCCAATGGTATCGTTCGGAGTTAGTTTGAGATAGTCACCACCTTCCGGCAGCAAGCCCTCGAAACCATCGATAAAACCATACACTTCCCATCCCAGCTTGTCTGCGGCACCCACAACGCCGTTGATGACAGCATTGAGCCCCGGACAATCGCCGCCGCTATTTAAAACCCCAATTTTCATATTTAAAGTAAAGTTGCACTAGTGGCTGAGCTACCTCATGTAAATCAACCCACAGTGCGTGTATGTTTTCCACGAAAAAAAACCTATTAAACCACGCTACAAGCGCGGCACATTAAGCAGTTCTCTTCTTTTCGCAGACACCATGAACCCCTCTGCTGCCCACTGGTCATACAATGGCCATGCCTCAGAGATCAATTGTTTAGACCTTGTGAATCTGTCATCACTTCCTAACACAACCACAACCAGGTCACGCTTTCTGATTTGTGAACGAGAGTCATCAATTTTACGAACAACGGGGCTGCGGTGAACATGCAGACTCACACATTGCCCTGCTGCCGCACTCATACCGGTTTTAATACCATTGATAGCCTCCCCCCCCAATAGCGTATTATCATTTTTGAGAAGGTATGATCGCTTGGAATCATTTAAATCAACGATAGTAACTTTTCTGTCAGGTTGTTTCACATAGAATGCAAAGCCAACATCACGCATGACATGAACGCTCAAGCGAGCGATATCCGAAGCCGTGGAATAAGCGCGTCGACTCAGGGCGTCTAAGCCGTGAACGTTAGTAAATCGTGTGCGGCGCATACCCAATGATTTTGCAAGTTGATTCATCTCATGAACAAATGCCTTTTGTGGGTCCCCTTGGAGCTGACGCTTAACTAGGATTGATTGCCCCACGTGGACCGCGAGCGTGTGCGCAGCAAAGCTGTCCGAGCTGAGCAGCGCAGCATAAAGGGCATCTCGAAGCTGGATCCTATCTCCTGGCATTAGCTGCATGGGATTTGCCCCTACCAAAAGTGACGCGCTCTGAGGCACTGAAACATAAGTGGATAGACTAGTTCCTGAAAGAGCTGCCCAATCAAGAGCCACTCTAGCCGTAGCAATTTTAGTGAGGCCCGCTATGGGACGCTTCTTCTCTGTGTTGTATGCTAGCAGCACTCGACCAGAGTTTGTTTCCATTGCCAAGTAGCTCTCAGCAGCTTGAATAGAGATCCATGCGCTTGCGGATAGGCTCAAAGCCAAAAGGGTCAAAAACTTCATATCTATTACAAAATGGCACTGCCGGCGGAAATATACTCGCAACCCGCTATCTGACAACCTTGTAATACGTTCTTGTAAAATTGAACTCACAGCATAAGCTGCGCCGTCAGCAGTTTCTATGCACATGGTTACAATTAGCATCCCCTCACCTATCCAATGCTCAGGGTTCATTATCTGGGCAGGGTTGAATTGTATTCATGCACATCAAATAATTAAGCAGCCAAGGACAAACAAGGCTGCGTGCGAAATCCTGACGAAACAACAACCCGCTCTGAACAGAGCTGGGGCGTCAATCATGGCACACAAGCTTGAATCTTATGACGGTAGAGTCAGCTGCGCACTCAAAGCAGTTCTGAATTACCTCTGTAAGCTTGCGGCAATCGAAAATGTAAATGCCACCATGCCGATGCGCTCCGAACAATCCAAAACGACTTATAACAATGTCTCAAGAAAACAACAACAACTCCCGCAATGGCGGGGGGCAGGGCCGCCAAGGTGGCAACAACCGTAACAGAAACCAGAATCGCAACAGAAACCGTAACAGAAACCGCAATAATCCAGGTGGTAAAAACCGTCAGGGTGGTCAGCGCCGTCGCCAGCCAAAGCCGGCACCACTGACAGCCTGGGAGAAATTGCTCAAGTTCTTTGGTCTCTACAAAGCTCCTACGAGACCACCTCGTAGAAGACCTGAGTCGTCTAGTAATGCACCGAAATCAAACGTGCGAAATGCACGTGGCAGCAAACAGGGTGACAACAAAAAACAACCAACTGGCCCAGTGCCAGCAAGAGGTAAAGGCGCAGGCGAAAAGGGCAAAAACTTCCCTGTCGAAACCCCACGTCTCTATGTTGGCAACCTATCATACGATGCGAATGAGCATGACCTAGAGGAGCTTTTTAAGGGTATCGGAACAGTAAAGAACGTAGAAATTATCTACAACCGCCACACACACCGCTCTCGCGGATACGGGTTCATTCAAATGCTCAACATTGACGATGCTGAAAAAGCCGTTCAAGTGTTACACGATCAGCCTTTCATGGGGCGCGATATGATTGTTAATGGTGCCAGCTCCAAGCCTGCTGAGGCAGACGAAGACAAGGCAGTATCAGCAGCAGAATAGAGCCAATCTGATTAGAAATATCAATCTAGCTAACCCGCTTGTGAGTTCTCCTCCAAGCGGGTTTTCTCTCGCCTATATTAGTCACAATGAATAAGCCGATTTACATTTGTGGCCCAACAGCCTCAGGAAAGTCGGCTTTAGCTATTGAACTGGCTATCCAACTTAATGGTGAGATCGTTAATGCTGATGCTTATCAGCTCTACCAGGGATTAGAAATCATCTCTGCTGCACCCAGTCCTTCAGAGCTAGCACAAGCTCCTCACCACCTTTACGGAGCTTTGCAACCACACGAGCTGTGTGATGCGATGCAATTTCGTAAAATGGCGCGCGTCAAAATTGATGAAATTCATGACAGAGGCAAGCTAGCCATCGTCACTGGTGGTTCTGGGCTTTATCTCAAATTTCTAAGTCATGGACCATCACCTGTCCCATCAGGGGACGAGACGCTGCGCAAAGAGCTTGAAAGCGAGAGTGACGAGGCATTAGCCGATAAGTTAACTTCTATTGATCCTGAAGGGGCAGCTGTAACCAACTTGAAAAACAGAAGGTATGTAATTCGAGCACTTGAAATCTGTATACTCAGTGGGCGTAAAATGTCAGACGTCAAAAGTGACTGGAAGCAGAAGAGTGCGGAGATTGAGCTACATTTAAAGGGAGGCTATTTGCAGTGGGATAGAGATGAATTGAGAGCTCGCATTAGCCTTCGTGTTGATCAAATGCTCGCGGATGGGGCTATTGAAGAAGTAGCGGCCATAAAGAATCCTTCGGC
>CBFHKM010000012.1:0-15563 GCA_965656385.1 Oceaniferula sp. | reverse complement strand
CGTAATAGCAACTCACCAGTATGCCAAAAGGCAACGCACATGGTTTGGCAAAGAAAAGTGGCTTACCCCCTGCCATGTCGACCACACCACGGACATCAAGAAGCTCGCATCCAAGCTCGGCCAGCAACTCCGCATTGATTAAATTGCGATAGCCGCAGCTACTTGCCCAATATGAGGCCGATGAAATGCTTCGGAACTAATTTTACAGCGTAGCTAGTAGCCACAACTGATATTACTGCAAGCAATGTAAACTGGAGGCTGTGCGGCAAATTGAATGTGGCCATCAAGCCCTGGATGATCACCGCAAGTAAGCCTGAAATACAGTCCAGCAGATTCAAACCTGCAATGATTCGCCCCCGTTTCTGCGGGGGGCAAATGTCTTGAAGGTAAGCATTGAGTGGGACGAGTAAGGTCGCGCCTCCCGCACCTGCCACAGCAATCCACAATTTAATCCAAGGAGATTCAATGGAGGTCATCGCAAGTGCCATAGAACCGCACACCATCAGCAGTCCCCCTATTGGGACTAGACCGAGCTGAATGTTTTTTCTGCATATAATAGAGCTGATGAGGCCACCTCCAGCAATGCCTCCGCTAGCGGCGAACATCAACCAGGCAATATCCGTGCCGAAACCAAGCCCGCCGCCAGAAGTTTCCTTGCCCATTTGAATAGCCGCAAGATTAAGGAAACCGGCAAAGCCCCAGAAAAAAGCAATACCTACTGAGCTGAGCCTTATGCGCCTATCTTCCCACAAATCTTTCAGCTGCGAAAAGTGCTCCCATAAGATTCTAGCCTCGAAGCTTCTTTTGCCCATAGCTGGTTTTTTCTCAATACCATAGGAGAGCAAAATAGTAGGGATCGTCGCCAATGTAATAACCACCAAAGGCACATAGGCTGCACTCCAGCCATTAGATAAGTCCCCCGGCTTATCTCTCTCAAGAGCCAACAAATTGATGTCGAACCACCAGCTGGAAAGCACTTGGCCTACACAAACTGCGAGCACAACTGACATTTCTAAAATACCACTCGCGAAGCCTAATCTTTCGTGACCTACCAGTTCTTTAACAATACCTCTTTTGGCCGGACTAAGAATAACGGATTCTACCGATAGCAAGAAAAACCCGAAAACGGCGAGCCCTAGATTTTGATAATAAACGGCCAGCAGTATGGACAGAAAAACGGCAAACTGCATAAAAATAGCGCAGCGAATGACACTGGTCTTACTGTAACGATCCGATAACCATCCTGCGATGGGAGCAAATAAAATAAACGGAATCACAATTAAAGCCCCGAGAATGTATTCAATGCCATGGGCAGCAGGTATAATGCTGGTGCTCATTAATAATCCACCCAGAGGAATGAGCAGAAATTGTGCAGCTTTATCATTAAAGGCGTTTTGCGTCTGCAGAATGAACAAGCTGTAAAACGACCCCCAATTACGACGGGACGGTTTGACTTGCTTTTGTGATGCAGACACCTCGTATAGATGGCAGACCCGTTAAAAAATGCGAGTTTATCATTTAGACTTTTTTGCAAATTTCAGTGTGGACCCAGCTTAGGTGATGAGGCCTCATGCCCATCTGAAACCCTGACACAAGACCGCACTGCATCATGATGCTCCAGTCACAGGAGTGCATGTTACGGGCTTGCAATTGAGCTGATTACTTTATATTTACAGGTGTTAACTTCACTCTTTGGTTACTATGATTTTTTTAAGGTATTTCATCTTATCTGTATTGAGCACTCTTTTTTGCAGCCAATGCAGTGGACCATCGAGTCCTAACGGCTTACAGAAGAACCCCTACAAGGCACTTCACGTTAATCCTTTCAAACCAGGTAACTATCATCATTTTAGAGCTCAGGAAGGCTATCCGAGAAACTATGCCATCTGGAAGAACAGAAAGGTGCTTTCGCAAACGAATGAATCTAATGCTAGCATTAGAATCGATTTGTCAGAACAACGAGGCTATCTGATGAATGACTCACAATTAGCTATGGACTACCCGGTCGCTACTGGCCGTTCAGATTTCCCCACTGCTCCAGGAAAGTATATGGTTCTTGAGAAAATAGAGTCAGGTAAACGTTCAGCAAGCTACGGTAAAATTTACGATGCTGATGGTGAATGCGTCAACGCTGACGCTGACAGCAGAAAAGACATCGTTCCTCCGGGAGGTAAATATGTGGGCGCTGAAATGCCCTACTGGATGCGCATAAGCTGGGACGGTATCGGCATGCATAAAGGCCGTGTTCCTCGCCGCCCAGCATCACATGGATGTATTAGAACCTACTACAAGGTCGTTCACACCGTATTCCAGAAGGTTCAGGTAGGCACGCCAGTGACGATCGTCCCCTAGTGACTTACGAGCTCAGCCTCGCCAACATCTCAGTTGGCTGTGATTACATCAGTTCAATGCCGAACCGCTTCATGACCCAAGCGGTAAGGATAAACAGAATTGCAGTAAGCAGGCACCCCGCAAGTAGTGACCAGCCATAGTGAATTCCCTTCCGTAGCATCCACGGCATTAGCAAAAACATGGGCATCGTAGGTATCACATACCAAAAAGTGTAGTATGCATGATTGGCAATTTTTTCTGTTTGCTGAGCTCCCTTGAGTTCAAAAAACATCCAAGTCATAGCCAAAACGGTAACCATCGGAAGAGCTGCAATGAGGGCTCCAAGTTTATCGCTTCGGCGAGCAACTTCAGAAATTAATACAACGAGGCCAGCGGTAATTAGATACTTTAAAATGATCGGCATAAACTTCTCCTTGGAGTAAGCTCATTAGAACGTATTGTAACAACATGATGCAAGCATATCCCGCTGTGACAGCCATCTTGGCCACTGTTTTACAGGTCTTCCTCGTCTCGTGCAGTCCATCAGTAAATACCGCATCCCCAGTCCTTCCCTCAACTAGCCAGCACCCTGCAGCAATGGAGCAACATGATGTTGCTGGCATCGTGCTGTCCGCCGCCAGCAAGCAGAAAATAGGCAACAAAATTTGGCAGAACGAATCTGGCGGGACAACCGCTGGATTGACACACTGGAATGCAGGAGAGGAGTTTCCATCTATTGGAATAGGTCACTTTATTTGGTATCCGCTAGGTTTTAAGGGACGATGGACCGAGTCCTTCCCCCTTTTTGTAGCTTATGTAAACCAGCATAAACCAGAAAGCATTCCTAAGTGGATCATGGCGAATAAGCATTGCCCGTGGCCGGACAAAACATCTTTTACCCGTGACTTCCACGGACCCAGGCTTCAAGCACTTCGTCATTGGTTAGCAAACAACGTATCTCTGCAAACTGACTTCATCATCAAAACAAGCAGGCAGGCAATTCCTAATATCATGCGCTCTGCACCAAGTGCTCATAAGGAGCGCATCAGGATCAATTATCAAAAAGTATCTACCACCGCACATGGCACTTACGCGCTTATCGACTATGTGAATTTCAAGGGCGACGGAACTAACCCAAGCGAAAGATATAATGATCAGGGCTGGGGGTTAATGTGGGTTCTCATGGAAATGAAAGATGTAGACAAAGGTCAGGCAGCAGCAACAGAATTCGCAGCAGCAGCCAAGCGATGCTTGGATCGCCGTATTGAAAATTCACCAAAAGCGCGTGGCGAGCACAGGTGGCGACTAGGCTGGCATAACCGATGCGATACTTATGCAGTCTCGCTTTAGCCGTCTCGCTTTAGCCGTGCACCGCCCTACCTGAAAAACGTCTGGCCGATTGAGAAGAAAAACACATTCATTGGAAGCCTAACACTGAGGCCCAATGATGACATCAAGATGCGCGCCTGCGTGGTCTGCGACTCATTGTTTTTCGAAGCAGCCACAATGGAAGTGAACTCATAAAAGCAGCCATGAGTGCAATCTTTTTCCCTGGGTAGTGCCTGGGCTTCCCCTTTTGAACAGATGCTAAAGCCTCGCCAACCACTTGCGTAGCCTCTACATATACAGATTCGCCACCCGGTGTGACATTAGTCGGCTCGCCTCGCTGTGCAACCTGCCCGAAGCCAGTGTGCACAGGGCCCGGACACAGAGCCAGCACCTTGATGCCATGTTCAATCAGCTCTATCCGAAGTGCTTCTGAAAAACTGGTCACGTATGCTTTAGTCGCAGCATACACAGCAAAATCCGGGATAGGCAAAATACTTGCGAGTGAGCTCACATTGATGATGCCTCCCCCGTCCTTGTTGATCATGCCTGGAAGTAGCGCGTGGGTGATGTGCGTTAGAACCTCCATATTAAGACGTATCATCATCTCGGTTTTTTGCCAATCAGCGGATACAAAATCACCATAATCACCAATCCCTGCGTTGTTTACAAGTAGGTCTGGATCCAAGCCCATTAAATGAATAGCTTCAATGAATTGTCGCCGCTGATCGTCATCAACAAGATCTGATTTAAGACAATGAATTTTAATATGCGGCGTCACCTTCTTGATCTCAGCTGCAAGTGAATCCAGCAGCTCAGAACGGCGTGCAACAAGAATGAGCTCCTCAGAAATGGGGGCGAGTTGGCGAGCAAATTCAGCACCGAGGCCAGATGAGGCCCCCGTGATCAATGCGCATTGGTAGATGGGAGGTGTCACGATCCTGTGATTGATTTACGACGCAGGCGACTGCTGATCGTTTTTCGGATCCACCTTCACTACACGAAGAGGCAATCGCTGGATAAGCTCCTCATCAATACTCACATCGATAAAGTAAACACCAGGCTCAGCAAATTTCAGACCTTGAAGATTAAGGATGAGGTTGCGATGCAGGAAAGGCACCTCCTCAGGTAAGTCAACAGGCATGTCGGCTTTGATTGGCATTTTAGCGTCTAGAGACTTGCCGTCGCCATCGATAATATTAACTGTGAAATTGTGTGCGCCATTGTCTTCGGGTGTGATGCACAAGCGAAGAGCAAGACAGCAATGAGGCTGAACGATTGGAAGCGCTGGGGCAGCCAGCACATCAATAGTGCCAGAAATAACCATTTTACCGTTATAGTCGGCGGCGAAGTCACATAGTGTAGCGATTTGAATATCCATAATTAAAAGAAGATGATGTTAGGTGGAGTTAAATTGAGTAAGATAATTGTCGATTGTTATTCGCTAGATTGACCAGATTCAAGCTGATCAAGACGAGCGCGCAAATTTTTCACTTCCTGTGCTAATTTAGGTAAGCGTGCTATGTGGGCTAGTTTTTTTTGCTCCTCTCTTAGAGGTCTGGCTGGCATGCCTTTATAAACCATGTCTCCCTTGAGGTCTTTCAGCGCCCCTGTTTGAGCAGTTAGGACAGCGCGGTCGTGTATCTTAATGTGCCCGCCGACACCGGCTTGAGCTGCGAGAGTTACATAGTTTCCAAGAGTGCTGCTGCCGGCCATTCCCGACTGAGCCACGACGAGGCAGTGCTTACCAATTCGAACGTTGTGCGCAATCTGAACAAGGTTGTCAATCTTGCTACCTTCGCCAATAACTGTTTTGCCAAACCTAGCTCGATCTATGGTGGTATTGGCTCCTATCTCCACATCATTCTCAAGCACGACAATGCCGACCTGATCAACCTTCACATGCTTACCGTCAATGAGCTCGTAGCCGTAGCCATCAGAACCAATCACACATCCAGGCTGAAGGATGACACGATCGCCCAGTATGCATTGCTCACGAATGGTAGCATTGGCATAAATGAGGCAATCTTTACCGACTTGAACTCCTGCGCCAACCACTGCGCCAGCCCCCACCTCGGAGCCATTTCCGATCACAGCACCTGATTCGACGATCGCGCCTGCTTTGATGCAGACCTTGCTTATGTCCAGGGTCGCATCATCAGCGACAATAGCGCCGACTGCAACGCCAGGAATGAAATCACGAGTGGTGGTTACAAAGTGCTTTACCACTTGAGCAAAAGCAAGTGATGGGTTTTCAACCTCAACGAGAGCCACTGAGTCACAGGGACATGCCCCAGCCGCTATTCCAAGTGGTATAAGTACCACTCCTGCCTCGGTTTCTAGGTAGTCTTGGTGATATTTTTCATTACCCAGGAATGATACATCAAGCTGTTTCGCCTCGTCCAAGGCACCCATTCCAGTATATTCAGAGATAACGCCCGGGCGTATGATATTGCCACCAGTCAGGCTTGCGAGCTCTTGTAATGTAAGTTTCATGGTTTGATTATTGATTGGAGTTTGGCTGATGACTCTGGTTGAGCTGCATGATTATTGAGTCAGTGATATCGACCGCACCTTCAAGGTGTAAAAAAAAGGGAAGATTTGCAGTGGTCTCGCCTTTTGACTCGATGACCATGTCGTAATTATGTTGTTTTGCAAAAACTTGGACCGCCTCATTAATACTTGTGAGAATTGATTGCGAGGTTGATTGCGACATCTCTCTTAATCTAATGTTTTCGCGCTTGATGTAATCAAGCCGATCTCGCTGAAGCGCCTTGATCTCACGGCCAAGATTTTTGTAGGTTTCATTCATTTGTAATTTTTGCTCTCCGCTTATCTTGCGTAGAGATTTTTCATACTTGGCCGAGAGGCTTCGCTGCTTTTGAATGAGTTGCTTAATAACGGCGGATCTCTCACGATCCTTGGATTCGAGGTTATTCCTTAAGGATTTCATCTTATCTTCAAACCGAATCGTATAATCCCAGTGACTAAAAATCTTGCCTGCATCTACAGAAGCAATCTTCAAGTCATGTGCTCGTGATGGCTCGACTGACAACATGATTGAAATGAGTAGGAAAAAGGCTGATTTCACAACGAAATCAATACTTGGCAACAAGGTCTCAGGCAAGCATTATGCCGTATTCTTTGTCACTATGTGCTTTTCAGAGATCAGGTATTCACATAGCAACTGTGGCGTCGCCTCCGGCAATTAAACCAATTAAGCCTCACAAATCATGAATCCTTCAACGTCCGCAAACAGCACCCTCAATGATACGGAGCTGCTGGCACCAGCAGGCTGCTTTCCATCTTTACAAGCAGCCATCGATAATGGTGCTGACTCTGTCTATTTTGGGCTCGCTCAACTCAATATGCGAGCACGAGCGAGGAGATCATTCAACGTTCCCGATTTGAAAGATATCATGAGCCGACTTAAAGATGCAGGGGTGAAGGGTTGTTTAACCCTGAACACCCTCCTCTATGAGCATGACCTAAACCTCGCCCGAAAAATGCTGGAAACAGCAAAAGATCAAGGTGTAGATGCTGTTATTCTCTCTGACATGGCTGCCATGCAAATGGCAAATGAGATCGGCCTTGAAGTTCATTTATCCACTCAGCTTTCTCTTTCGAACTACGAGTCGGTCAAATTCTATGCCCCGTATTGCGATCGCGTGGTATTAGCCCGAGAACTCAACCTTAAGATGATTAAGTCGATCTACGACAAAATTAAAGCCAATCAATTAGTTGGCAGAGGTGGTCAAGAGATGGAGATTGAGGCATTTGCTCATGGGGCACTCTGCATTGCTGTTTCAGGCCGTTGTGGAATGAGTCTATTCACCTCCAACGCGTCAGCCAACCGTGGAGCCTGCGAACAAAATTGCCGCAAGGAATACACCATCACCGACAGCGAGTCGGGCAAGCAGCTCAAAATAGACAATCAATTCGTCATGAGCCCCAATGATATCGCCACATTAGATTTCATGGATGAATTTCTGGGAGCAGGCATCAAAGTCCTTAAGATCGAAGGGCGCGGAAGAAGTCCTGAATATGTAGCCACCGTGACAAAGGCTTACCGCAAAGCCATCGATGCCGTGCATGCGGGCGAATTTAACAAAGAGTTTGTAAAGTCGCTCTACCCTCAACTTGAAACAGTCTACAACCGTGGTCTCTCGAGTGGTTACTACCTTGGTCGTGAGCAAGGCTGGTCTGCCGATTACGGTAACAAATCAAAACGACGCAAGGTGTTAGTCGGCAGTGTCGCCCATGCCTACAGGAAAGCGAGCGTCATAGAGGTGAAGTCTTCAGCAACTACTCTTGAAAAAGGAGATGACATTCTTGTTATTGGGAACTCCACAGGTGTCATAGAAGGCAAGGTAAACCAAATGCGGGTCATGCAAGATGATGGAAATATGACCGATGCCCATCAGTGCAAAAACGGCCAAACAGTGACCCTCAAAGTCGAAGGGAAAATTCGATCGAACGACAAAGTATATAAGGTCGTCGACGCCTAAATAAAGTAGCCGGAATATGATAAAGATCCGACACAAGAAGCCAGAGTGCATTGGCTGCAAGCTGTGTGCAGACGAAGCTCCTCAGTATTTCCAGATGGATGATGAGGGCTTAGCTCAACTGCTTCATTCGAATCAGCAAGGGGTCTTTCAGGTAGCTGACGGCTTTGATGAGGATCTACAGGACCTAAAAAGAGCCGAGGAAGGCTGCCCTGTAGATATTATCCATATCCAAGGTTGAGCCGTTTCTTGAAATCTGGGCAAAAAAAAGTGAGGCTCACCAAGTGGCAAGCCTCACGTAATAGAAAATTAGAATTGTTGGCGATTAGATAAGCTCGGCAACAGCCTCACGCTCCTCACGCAGCTCCTGCACTGTAGCATCGACTTTGCCTCGAGAGAATTCGTCGAGCTCAACTCCTGGCACAACATCCCAGCGGCCATCCGCATCGACACGAATAGGCATGGAGGCGATCAAACCTGCATCAATGCCATACGAGCCATCAGAACACACACAAACACTGGTCCAGTCACCTTCTGGTGTCGGGGTAGTCAGGCTGCGCACAGTATCGACAACACCATTGGCGGCAGAAGCTGCTGAGGATGCGCCACGGGCTGCAATAATAGCGGCTCCACGTTGTTGAACAGTAGAAATGAACTCACCTTGAAGCCACTCAGTGTCAGTAATTACATCGGTGACCGGCTGCCCCTTGATTTTTGCATTGGTGTAATCAGGATATTGTGTGGCTGAGTGGTTCCCCCAAATACAGAGATTTGTCACATCACTGTTGTGGCAGCCTGCTTTGGCTGCGAGCTGTGACTTGGCACGATTTTCATCGAGGCGAGTCATGGCAAAGAAACGATCATTAGGAACACCCTCAGCATTGTTCATGGCAATCAAGGCATTGGTGTTGCATGGGTTGCCAACGACAACCACACGAACGTCATCAGCTGCATTTGCAGCAATAGCCTGACCTTGGCCAGTGAAGATGCCACCGTTGACTTTAAGTAGATCACCACGCTCCATACCTGGGCCACGTGGAACAGACCCCACTAGCAATGCCCAGTTGGTCCCCTTGAAGCCCTCATTCAGGTCGCTAGTAGCGACAATATTATTGAGCAGCGGAAAAGCGCAATCATCGAGCTCCATGATTACTCCGTGAAGAGCTTTCATACCGGGCTCAATTTCGATCAAGCGCAAGTTTACTGGTTGATCAGGGCCAAACATTGCTCCTGAAGCAATGCGAAAAAGAAGAGCGTAGCCGATTTGACCGGCAGCACCCGTTACTGAGACAGTGATTGGTGTTTTCATAAAATAAGTTAATTGAAGTGGGCATGCAATATTCACACCTTGAAGCGAAGGTCAAACCGATATCTGGGCTTTTCGAGTATAAAACTCATGAACTCCGAGAAACATGAAACTCGCGACAACGCTCAACATCGAGCCGTATTTGCCTGGTTAGTTCATCGACTGAGTTGAATTTTTGCTCAGATCTTATATAATCGAGAAATTCAACCTCCATGGTCATACCGTAGATATCTTCGTCGAAATCTAAAAGGTGAATTTCCAGCATACGCTTAGCCTGATCCCCTTCAACAGTTGGTCTCATGCCCAAATTGCCGACACCGTTGATCATATCGCCATCAGCAATTGCCACAGAAACATTCCAAACTCCATTTGTTGGAAGCTGCTCATTGAACACTCTCAAATTTGCAGTTGGAAAGCCAATCTCGCGACCTAGTTGACGCCCTTCAATGACCTCGCCAAGGACGGTGTAGCTTCTGCCCAGCATAGCCTCCGCAGCAGCCATGTTACCATCTCGTATTGCCTGTCTGATCCTTGTGCTGCTGACTCTCTCACCGTCAAGCATCACCGCTTGACTACTATTAATGGTGATGCCCTTATCACGACCCATTCGCTGCAGCATCGCGATATCTCCACGTCTTTTTTTGCCAAACTTCCAATCCTCGCCAATGGAAATCGTTTTTAGGCAATGACAAGCTCCTACCAGAGAACTCAAAAAATCCTCGGCTTCGCAGCCTGCAAAATCCTCAGTAAAATCAACCACCACCATGATATCGACACCCAAATCCCTGAGCAATTCTCGCTTGTGATTTAACGAAGCTAGAATCCTGCTCGGCGCCAGCTCAGGAGCAAGAATCCTAATAGGGTGAGGCTCGAAAGTCAGCACCCCTGATAAGCCCCCTTCTTGGCGAGCCGCTTCCACAGCAGTTCCAATTACTTGCTGATGCCCAATGTGGAGACCGTCAAAAACCCCCAAAGCCAAATGTAACGATTCCTTTAGATTTGCTAGCTCGGCAATATTTTTAATCAGTTTGATCATAATTGACTGCCTTGTTGCATACTTCACCACCTTGATATGCAAAGGACAAAAAAACGCCCAACCCCTGATTGAGGGTGTGGGCGCTTGATGATTATTTTGAGAGGTGAAACCTACTCAGCACAGCATGACTTCTTACAATCAGAAGAACATGACTTATCTGAACAGCAGCCTTTAGATGCATCGCTTGAACAGCATGACTTTTTAGCACACGCAGTCTTACAATCGGAAGCAGTTCCAGTAGCGGCACATGAGCTTAATGCAAATGCGGAAATAGCTACTGCAGATACAAAGGATAGTTGTTGGATTACTTTTTTCATCGGTTTGTTATATTATTTTTTTGGGTGATAGAATGACCACTTAATATGATCAACATTAATGAGAGTGATGAAACACTACCATTATTCCCCAGAAATCAAAAAAATATATTTATAAATTTCTACCCCTTCATTTCTAGGGGTGGGTCAGACACTGTCGGGTTTCCCCCCGCGGGTCATAGTAATCACTTAGGGTGTAACTGTGGTGATGCAGCTGGTGCAGAGACAGGGATAGGGAGCGATTTTGCTGGCACTGCAGGCGTGACAACCGGCACCTTTTTCAATTTCCATGTCGACTGTGTAATCCCGTCGAGTGGCAAATTATAAGTGATTTTGTAGCTGTTGGTCTTCGCATCGTAATCCGTCTGCCAAAAATCATTGCCGTGAACTGATTGATCAAGTCTCAGCTCCTTGCCATCTACCATGTGATAAAGCCCATAGCCATATGCCGTTGGCAAGTTCTCAAAGCGAATTGGCACACAGCCCACACCACCCTTAATCGTAACCACTACCTCAGGCTTATCAGCAGCAATGATCACGGGGTAGCTGTGTCTTAGTGCTCCGCCCTGAACCGTGACATTGAGATTGTTACCTTTGGCCTCACGGTGCGTAGTTTGCCAGGATGAGGGGGAATCCTTCAAATGCTGTCTGTAGGATTCGTTAGGACCATAATAATCATCCGCATTTCGGTGCAAGGTAATCCACTCAAGCTCAACTGAAACTCTGTCTCCTTGGTTGAATTCGGTCACACCTTCAGGAGCACTCAAATAAAAATCCAAACTAGATCGCTGGTCTTTGTTGACCCAATACACGGGGCACTCAATTGTGGGCTTGTTGTATTCCTTACCTCCGATCACAGCTTTGTAAGACCTTATCACCATAGCGCGATAGCCTGTCCCCCAATCACGGTCGCTCTCATGATATGACCCAGGAAAGGCAACCCACCAAGGCCCAGGTCCGCTGAGTGTCGTTCTTGGGACAAACGCATCTCCACGCCTCAACCCCTTGGGGACTACCTGCTCTTTGATGAGACCATTTAAATTACCATAGGCGACTTTGGGGGTAATGTAGCCACCAGTCCGTCCCATTTTGAAGAGCCATCCGCTTGCGTTTGTTTTTTTAGTGAAGGTGTAATCTAAGGTCGTAAAAGTGCGCGCGTAATCATCCGTGCGAAGAGTCCTTACCGTTGAATCAACACCAACTTCTCTTTGAACACCATAAGCTCCGTTATACTTAACTTCCGTCAGGCATGGGCCATGTGCTACGTAGGCCGTCTTAAGCCCGTTAAATAGATGCTTTTGTTTCTTCTCATCGTTGAGACCAAGCCAGTCCCCTCCCCAGCCTGCGTCTGTCCACTGCCACTTTTCACCATTTTTGCCATTTCTGGACATCAGCATCCTGACATCAGTAACTGCGACATCGGTGCAACTCATATCAACGTCCATGCAGTAAGTCTCCCCCCAACATCCAATGGCAAGTTGATCCCAGCGACCGTGCCCACCATAACCGACCAAGGATAGCTGTGCATGCGAAGCCGAAGGCAATTCCCCATAAAATCCGTAGACAAATTTAAGTTTATATTTGGAGACACCCTTTATCCCCGGTAGCAGCACATAGGAACGCAAGTAGTCTCCCAGGCCGCTGTTGTGCCAGTTTTTACTGATTTGCACTGGTATGCCTGTAGGGCGCCCAGCTTCGTCACACAAAATGGGACATACTCCGGTAATGTTGGCACAACCAAAGATCTCCATCATAAAAGGGACCTTTTTGCCAGAGTTTGATTTTACGGTAATATCTACTTCATCATAGTCTCGAACATCTGTGTAACCGGACTTGCCCTTGCGCTTTGGGCGTTTGATAGAAGCAACGTAACAAGCAAAATCATCGCGATATTTTACCTTCAAAGGTTTGTTGTGGAGCATTGATACCTGAACATTTTCGCCGATATGCCCAGCATTGGAAACACTACAACGTAGTGTAAGCCGTCTACTTTGGCCAAGACACCATTGCTCAGAAACTAGTTTTTCTGCCTGCCATTTTTTACCGCTGCCGGTCATCGACATGCTGATTTTTGAGTTTTGCCAACTTGGGAGCTTTAAATCAGCTCCGTTTTCAAAGTTTTTCACATAAGTGAGGTGTGGTCCACCCACCGGCTTGCCTGCATCACGTGCATGCTGAGTTAAGACCCTTTGGTCCATAGCCTTATTCCACACCCTCACTTGATCGACGATAATGTGCGCCGAAGGGCCCTTGTTGTTGGCTCTCCGCCCGATGCGCATATCACCGTTACTAAGTGTTCTTTTTTTGTTAATCTCAATAGAGTTCTGTTCGCGACCATTTATGTAGACGGCTAACTTTTTGCCATCGTAGGTCATTGCTACATGAGTCCACTTATGAGCAGTCAGCGAATGCCGGTGTGTTCTTACTTCTCTGTAATTACGGCGATCAACACCACCAATATTTACGGCAGCGGTCAGGCTATCTCCCTTGATGCCAATACCAAAATAACCATCAGATCGTTCATCACCGTTCTTAGACAATATCCAGCTTCTGTTTTTGTGTATAGCAGCTTCGGGTATTTTGACCCAGGCCTCAGCGGTAAACTGCTCATGTTCTAGAGCTTTTTGGTGCGATATCCTCAATGATTCGTTCAACACGCCATAACCTTTACCTCTAACGCCTTGCTGCTGGCCATCAATGAGCGCAATCACTGGCTCCATCTCCAAATTGAAGGTCAACGAGTGCGGCCAAGCCACCACATCAAGTCTGGCATCAGTCACTAATTTGGCACCCTGATCATTCGTGAATTCTAATCCTGAGAAGTCATAATGCTGCGTGCATCTCGCAGATTCCCATAAGCGTGCGCTGAGCATGCGTGAGCTGGATGATCGCTCAACGGCCGCATTGCACCTTGTCGCTCGATAAATCATCCCGTTTTGTTCAAACTGGATGTTGAGTGCGGCGTCAGCAAGCTGGTCCATCCTTGTGCTGCCGTTGTGTAATGCTTCTTCGTAATCAAGCGCCTTTTGGAACAACCCAAACTTAGGCTTGTGAAGTTGGGCCATGTCTAGTGACAAGCCATAATATCCTGTTTCAAGACATAAGATGTCCGCAGACTGGTTATCTCGATGTTTACGCATGCCATTCTTCCAGAAGCCAAAGGTATAATCCTGAGGGACAAGAACGCCAGTCGTTCCTCCCATGGCTTGTTGATTTACCCCTGCGGGGCCAGTAGGCTCGGACATTGAAAGTTGAGCGACGGCAGAGAATAACGCTAACGTCAAAAATGCGTGGGTGGTAAGCGTGTAACAATTGGTGATGATCATGCGGGATAAATAAACTACATGTATCTTACTTATCACATTGTGCAAATCTGTCATCAATGCTTCAAATAATGGGTATTAGTTATAAAAAAGCAGCCGAGGCCAAATCAACCCCTGCATTTATCTAAGTCAACGGATGCCAATTATCGTTATGAATGCCTGTCATGATCCTTGACTCATGGCCGTCAGAGCACTAGTTTCCCGCCTTCAGCCTATCCAGGGCTACCAAAAGTTGAGCATAGACTCACACATCCAGACATTACATCCAAATAGACCCACTATTTAAAACCAGATTTCCATCATGAATATCACCGTCGACAAACAGCCAGAATGCACAGCAACACTCAGTGCTGTGATCCCTGCCGAAAAAGTTCAAAGCGAACGTAAAAGTATTGTTACTGCCTTTGGCTCACAGGCCAAAATCCCAGGTTTTCGCCCAGGCAAGACCCCTACATCAGTCATCGAAAAGCGATTTGCCAATGACATCAAGCAAGAGCTTGAATCACGTCTAATCAGTGCGGCTTGCAGCGAGGCAATGAAACAAGATGAGGACCTTAAAGTTCTCAATTTCAAAAATCCAGAAACTCTCGACCATGCAGATGATGGCACTTTCAGCTTTGTGATGCCCATGATTCTTGCTCCTAGTTTTGAGTTACCAGACTACAAAGGCATCGAAATCAAAATACCATCCACCGATGCCTCAGACGAAGAGGTGCAACGCGAGATTGACGGCGTAGCTGAACGTTATGCGGAATACAACGACATCGATGATCGCGCGGTCAAAGCTGACGACATTGCCGTGATCGATTTCTCATCCACTCTTGATGGCGAGCCACTAGAGGAGGCGCTAGGCGAGTCTGCTGGAATTCTCAGCGGCAAAGAAGATTACTGGATTCAAATCAAAGAAGAAGCATTCCTGCCTGGATTCACCAAGCAACTTGAAGGTTCATCTTGCGGAGACAAGCTTGAGGTGAAAAGCACAGTCGGCGATGACTTCCCTGTAGACAAACTGCACGGCAAAGAAATTATTTTTGATGTCACCATCAAAGGCATCAAGGAGCAAACACTCCCCGAAGTAAACGATGCCTTTGTCGCTGAGACTCTGCAATTTGGTGAAGACAAAACCTTGAATGATCTCAAAGAGCTCATTTCTGAGCAGATATCACAACAGAAGAAGCAACAAGCGGAGGAAGCCAAGGTGAATCAAATCGTAGAAAACCTACTTGCTAAAGTGGATTTTGAACTTCCTGAGGAAATGGTCGCCGCCGAAGCTCAAGGCAGCGCGGACGATATGGTTGCTCGTGGTGCCCAAGCTGGCATGAGCGACGATGACATCGCAACTCAACAAGCTGAAATTATTGCTGCTGCACAGGTTCAAGCACGCAACAACTTGAAAACAAACTTCATCCTACAAGAAGTAGC
>CBFHKM010000011.1:30161-31673 GCA_965656385.1 Oceaniferula sp. | reverse complement strand
CCGCGACGTTGCGGACAGCTGTTGAGGGCACGTGACTTGGACTTGGTCACTGGTGTCTTGCGTCCTTTGCGGACGAGCTGGTTAATGGTAGGCATATTCCTGCGTGTTTATGTTTGATTGAGAGTTGATTACTAGAATCAAGGGTAGTTAGAGGATTCGTTGAGAAATTGTATTACGTGTTTCGCTTATCGAAAGTTGTGACTGAATGATTGTGTGTTCAGCCAGTGGAAACGTTTAAACCACGGAGATGCGCCCAAGAGGCACGAGGTATATTAAGTGACCTCGTAAACCGCCTCTTATCCGGAGCTACCCGATAGTTTAACTGCCTTCCCGCAGCTTTCTGATTGTTGTCTTCGCCATTGATTTGACTCGCAGGCTGGGACGGGGGGCGGCGAATATACAAATGCACCCCCATCTGGCAAGACGTATTTCGTTTTTTTTCGATTATTTTTTAAACCCTAGTTAAAAAGATGCTGCAAATGCCGACTTTTGAGCGATCCGGCACTTCACCAAAAATCAACTCCCCACCTCTGGCCAGCACCTTTTCCGTATTTTTTTTCGCTTAAGTTCCATCTCAACCGATCCACCCCCCTCTCTCGAGGCGCCGCCCTCGAGTTGTCATCCTGACAAACACTTCGCCCCCCCCCTACACCTCAGGGGGCGGCATCAAACAGCTTCGACACCTGCTCGGCGCCACAACAATTGAGCTTAAAATACAGCGGCTTGATCCTGTTCAGTAACTATTTATCACCCCGCAAAACCGCCCTCGGTTTAATTCCCCTCTCATTACAAGCTAGTGGAATAGCTCGCTCATGACATCACAACAAGCTCTCTTGCTCCTGAAAAATCTCTACATCATGGCCTACTTCACGGATGAGCACGCGGCAAATGCAAGCACGCATGACAGCCCTACAATAGAGGGGACCTTTCCTGGCGCTAGGGCATAAGTGTACGAGACGGATCTCCAGCAAGATCATATACGTTATCGCGTAGCTCCGCAGTGATATTTCGCGAATTACCAAGCAGGGCAATGGTCTTGGGCTGCAGCAGGTCGCCAATACGAATATCCATCTCGGTATCCACCAACTCACGATCCAGAGCCCACACTAATAATTTAGGGATTTTATGCAAGATTGACCACGGGAGCAAGCGGCTTGGCATGTTAGCAATGTAGAAAGGTAGGACCGGCGCTCCGCTGCGCTTAGCTATTGTGCCGACCCCTCGCTTCCACGCGGGAGCAGCACGACGCCTTCCGTAACGACGCCCATGAAGCATGTCTTCAGGGAATATGATCAGGACTCCACCACCTTTTATGTGTTCAACCATATCGCTGACAATCTGCTCATTACACTGCTCATTGACCTCAATGACATAAGCCTTTAGCTCTGGGTGGTCCACCACATGACTTATCGCGACGATCTTAACGTCACTGCACTTCCGTGCGCCCAGCATCAAACTGAGCAGCGCTAGCCCATCTCCCAGAATAGGGTAGTTTCCAGTCACAATCAACGG
>CBFHKM010000011.1:8050-30151 GCA_965656385.1 Oceaniferula sp. | reverse complement strand
AGTGAACTCAAGGGTAAGATTTTTTTTGCCTGCAGCGCATGCACTGCACGACCCACAAACCCCTTTAAGGCACACCTAATACCAGGAGTTTCCCTGCTGAGTAAGGTGCTCGGAGATGCTTTCATTGGTGATAATGGCGATCGAGGAAAACATTAGTCAAGCAATCGAACATATCAGCTATATTTAATAATTTATCGCGATAACACAATAAAAAAATAAAAAAGTCTGCAAGACGGGTGAAATTATCTTAAACAAGAATTGTCACAGTTACCTCCTTGTCTTATTTGATGCTCGTAAAGTAATTTCACGACGCTTTGTCAAAAAAGAGTAGTGGTAGCGGTTGTTATGAACACACCTTTCGGCATAAACAGCGAATCATGCGTAGCATAACCGCCTTCGGTCACAGCCCCGCCACCCCGTATGCTCCGTAACGTCGGCGACGCCCAACCAAACTACAAGCAAATGGAAAAATGGTAGCAGGACGGAGATTTGAACTCCGGACCTAAGGCTTATGAATCCTCCGCTCTACCCCTGAGCTATCCTGCCATTTCCATTGGTGCCGCAATCTGCGGCTGCGACGGGGTGGAATTAAATCCACATCTTCACTTTGTCGAACAAAAAATAGCATTAAAAATGCGGTTTTATCACTCTAAGGTTGCCAAATGGCTGTAATCAGCTAGTTACACGCCGCCGTAGTTATAATTTACTGCGACGCATCATACTCCCCTTTTGGTATTTCCATCATCAGGGCAGACACCAAAACAAACTAAGAACCTAAAGCAATGTCAGACCTTTCTCTTTATAGAAACATCGGTATATTCGCCCACGTGGATGCTGGTAAAACCACCACCACAGAACGTATTCTCAAACTCACGGGTAAATCCCACAAAATCGGCGAGGTTCACGATGGTGAAGCTACAACCGACTTCATGGAACAAGAACAGGAGCGTGGTATTACGATTCAGTCTGCAGCTACCAGTTGTTTCTGGGAAGGCAGTGACGGCCAATGGGCTGGCGACGACAAGAAGTATCGCTTCAACATCATTGATACTCCAGGTCACGTTGATTTTACTGTGGAAGTTTACCGCTCCCTGAAAGTTCTTGATGGCGGTGTAGGTGTATTTTGTGGATCTGGCGGTGTTGAGCCGCAGTCCGAGACAAACTGGCGTTACGCCAACGAATCAGCAGTTGCTCGCGTTATCTTCGTCAACAAGCTCGATCGTACTGGCGCAGACTTCTATCGTGTAGTGGATCAAATCAAGAATGTGCTTGCTGCCAAGCCTCTGGTGATGGTTCTTCCCATCGGGATCGAGGACAACATGGTAGGCGTCGTAGATCTTCTTACGCGGAAAGCATGGGTTTGGGATGACTCGGGTCAGCCTGAAAATTATGAAATCCAGGATGTTCCTGCTGATATGGTGGACGACGTTGAAACCTACCGTGCAGAACTCATCGAGACCGCCGTCGAACAAGACGACGAATTAATGATGGAATACCTTGAAGGTAACGAGCCAAGTATTGATGATATTAAAAAGTGCATCCGTAAGGGCACTATCGCTCTTGATTTCTTCCCGACCTATTGCGGATCAGCCTTCAAAAACAAAGGTGTTCAAGTTCTTCTCGATGCCGTGGTTGACTACCTCCCGTCGCCCACTGAAGTTCCTGCTCAGCCTGAAGTTGACCCCGAAGGAAACGAGACCGGCGAATTCGCCACGGTCACCCCAGACGGCCCACTTCGTGCTCTTGCGTTCAAGATCATGGATGACCAGTATGGAGCACTTACTTTCACCCGTATTTATTCAGGAAAGCTTACTAAGGGCTCAACCATTCTCAATACTTTCACCGGCAAGACCGAGCGTGTTGGACGTATTGTTGAGATGAGTGCCGACGACCGCATTGAGCTCGATAGCGCCCAAGCTGGCGACATTATTGCACTTGTTGGACTTAAGAACGTCCAGACCGGTCATACGCTCTGTGACAAGGACAACCCAGCAACTCTCGAGCCAATGGTGTTCCCAGACCCAGTCATCTCCATAGCCGTGGCCCCTAAGGACAAAGCCAATGCTGAAAAATTAGGCACCGCTATCGGCAAAATGGTGAAAGAAGACCCCACATTTATTGTTGAAACAGACCAAGACTCAGGCGAAACCATCCTCAAAGGCATGGGCGAGCTTCACCTCGACATTAAGGTGGATATTCTCAAACGCACTCACAAGGTCGAAGTTGAAGTTGGCAAGCCTCAGGTAGCATACCGTGAGACTATCACCAAAAAGATTGAAGACAGCTACACCCACAAGAAACAATCTGGTGGATCTGGTCAGTATGGTAAAATTGACTACATCATCGAACCTCTTGACCCAGAAGGTGAAGTCGACTTCGAATTTGAATCCAAAGTCGTCGGTGGTAACGTTCCCAAAGAGTTCTGGCCAGCTATTGAAAAAGGTTTCAAAACCTCTAAGGACACCGGTGTAATGGCAGGTTTCCCCTGTTTGAATTTCAAAGTCACTCTGGTGGATGGTGCTCAACACGCGGTTGACTCATCCGCTATTGCATTTGAGATCGCAGCTAAGGCAGCCTATCGCCAGTCAATTCCTAAAGCTGGACCACAACTTCTTGAGCCTATTATGAAACTCGACGTCTTCACCCCGGAAGACAACGTGGGAGATGTCATAGGTGATCTCAACCGTCGTCGTGGCATGATCAAGGAGCAAGACCGCACACCAACGGGTATCCGCGTTAAAGCAGATGCACCCCTAAGTGACATGTTCGGCTATATTGGGGACCTCCGCACAATGACATCAGGTCGCGGTCAGTTCTCCATGGAGTTCTCTCACTACGCAGCATGCCCTAAGAATGTCGCTGACGAAGTCATCGAAGAGGTCAAGAAGCGCGAAGCCGAAAAAGCCAAGTAAGCTACTAGCTTACGATTAATTCAGCGCCGGCTCACAAGAGTCGGCGCTTTTTTGTGTCCTCAACGCTTCATTCAGACTGACTAAGTGTTTGCAATTTCAGCTTCAAGTAGATGTTCGCCAATCAAATCTAAAATTCCATCGTCAACTCGGGCGTCAAATTTACGTGAAAACAAAAATTAACTTGAGGCGTGTTGTAATTCATCAAAATCACTGCCCGAAAATACCTTTGGCGAGGAGCCACCAGCAAGCCAATTAGTGTAAGCTGTCGCAGGATAAAATTTACCCTTAGAACAACGCCTTGTGAAAGGCTCTTGAATTACGACCGCTCTCAAATAACTGTGCACGACGTGGCACTGGGATCTTCTCAAGTGACAACTCACAATAGTCAAGCTGCGCCTGAAAAAAGCCTGCTGTACGGTTCGTTAAAGCAAACACTGACGAAACACCCTGTTCACGAGCCCGCTGTTCTGCATGCCTTACCAGTTCAACACCATAACCAAGACCCTCGTGGCTCTGCTTAACATACAAGCAAGCGATTTCCGCAGTTTGAGAACTCGGATAATTCAGTAACGCCACCGACCCCACAACATTACCATCAATCTCCATCACTGAATAATTTTCGAGATGTGTTTCTATGTCGGCATAGTCTCGTGGCACTAAGCAAGTGTTGCGCACTGACCTGCCAATCATTCCGAGTAGCTCAACAATATCATCTTCACGCAATGGTCGAATTAGGCGGTAGCTGTCAGCATAAATCATAGTACCAGCCCCCTCATTAGAAAACAGCTCACTAAGCAAAGACGCAGGGTCGCTACCATCGAGTATGTGAACGCGGGATATGCCCAAATGGCAGGCTTCTGCGGCCGCAAGCAAGACCTCTGGCGGCGTCCCGCCTATCGACTCTAAATCGGCTGCGCGAATAGCACCTTGCGCAAGATGTTCTTGGGCGCAGGGCTTAAGAAAAATTAATTTAGAGGCTCTTACTTTATGGGCAAATACAGAAATATCATGAGACAGCGAATCTTGCCCATCAAGATCTATGATGATGGCTTGGCCTCGAACGAGAGATTCGCATATACCCCCAGGATTCCCACTTAATTTCACCACTGTATGGTCGCATTTAAGCTCTGCTTCAGCAGCTCGATCAAGGATAGCATCACACTTGTGGATGGTGCTTCCGATAACTAGCTGCACCCCTATGTTCTGCAAACTCACTAAGTTGAGCATCATCTCAGCCAGAGCGGGAACAGGCGAATCAACAATCACCACAAAAACCTTACCACGAAACTGTGGTACGTATTGTAGTAGGCCCCTGACATCTCCCCAAGACATGAAATGATAATATTAAAATCGTGAATGCGCGCGCTTTAGCTATGATGAAGAGCCGCTCTATGAGCTTGCTCTGGAACAAGAGTCTTCCATGTTTCATCCCCTGCCGCAATCATTCTCTGTATATCGCGACCAGTGTATTTGAGTAACTCTTGATCTCCACATGGAATAGCTCGAATCATCCTATTTTCACGAAAGTATTTATATAGATATTGCAACTTCTCTGGGGTGTTAAAGTTTTCAGCGGTTACCAGTTCGCCCGCTTTTCTATTACCCCACGGATATACATATAACGACAAACCGTTTTTGAAGAGTCGACCAAAAGACTCCAGGATACCTCCCGCGAGCCCCTCTGACCACTTAGTCTTAAAGAGCTCATTGAGTAAGCCTATACTCAGCACTATACCTATAGGGCTTGTAGTGTAACGACTCAAATAACTTGCTATACGGTGAAATTCAGGACAACGGGAAACGAGCACCGTCTTCCCAAGTGCTTGCAGGGCATCGGCTCGGTCTAGGAAAGCCAAATGATCAATCTTACCAGCCTCGTCATCCCCCTTGCGCAAAAGGTTGTTCATCGTAATCTCACACAACTCAACCGCATTACTTTGCTGCTCACTATCTAATAAATGACAGAACTCATCACGCGTTTGACATAACATATCAAGATGCAAGTTGGTCACAGGATTAAAGCTACCACGAAGCAAAATGATTGGCTTATTGTAAAGGGCCTCGGCAGGCTGAACTACCTCACCATTAGGCAAAAACATTGCGGCTGCAGTGAGCCCACTGTTCACGAGCTGCAAATGACAGAGACGATTATCAATCATCTTAAAGCCCTCGCCGCTAAACTTTAGCATATCCACTTCTACGCGATCATTACTCAGTCCATCCATTAGCGACTCAACGAAAAGAGCCATGTGATCACGATGATAAAACGCAGCATGAATGAGGTTAACCCCTATGATTCCCAGGGCCTCCATTTGGTCAAAGTTCTCCTGATCTAGCAGGCGCACGTGGATCAGAATTTGGCATGGTTCCTCTTGCGGACGAAGCTGCAGTCTTATGCCAAGCCAACCATGACACTCCCCCGTGTCTTGATAACCCCGCGCTCGCACCGTGTTTGAAAAACTAAAGAACGTCGAGTTAGCACCTCGCTTTTTCTTTAAGCGTTCCACGAGCAAATCATATTCATGCTCAAGCATTGCGTTGAGTCTGTCTCTTGAGACATAGCGCTTTGACTTACCGTAGATGGCATCACTCATGGTCATATCATAAGCAGATATCGTTTTTGCCATAGTTCCTGCGGTCGCAGAGGCTCGGAAAAACCAATTTGCGACTTCTTGACCGGCTCCAATTTCCGCAAATGTGCCATATTTCTCATCGTCCAAATTGATCCGTAGAGCTTTGTCGTAGGTAGACGGTATTTCCCTGTTATTCATAGTAGCATCATACATTTCTAGCCATAATATCCAGATTAATGCGAGTTGTTTTGTTGTTGTTTTTTGGGTCGATTTTCACGCACCCAACCAGATTGAACATGCTCAAGAATCATCACCTGATTACTCACCACACTATCAATGGGGAAACCCACTATTAGTGTAGCCGATACCTCTTCACCTCTAACCAGTTTTGTGATAAAATGGTAAAACTTGGGTAGCTCTGAGTCTATGTAGCCATAGATTACACGATCAAAATCTGGATGGGATAACCTGACAGCAAACCACCTATTACTGTCGCTAAATATGCTATTATAATAATCTACCCGCTGGCAGTGCACTCTGACCTCTACAGCTTGAGATGGCCTTGTGTCAAAAAGATTTGGCCATTTAACCGATGACCATGCAACCCAGCTCTCCCAGTCAACTTTATATCCACTTTTGGAGTTTACCACGGAGATGCTTTTGACTGAGAAATCATCTAGTTGCACATCCATGCTAACGACACCGCCGCTAATAGTAGTGCTATTTCCATAGCCCAAAGACCTTATACCTGGACTCACCCAAGCATCGTTCTGATACCATTTTTTGATACGAGGAATACTGATATTAGGCGATCTAACAAACCCTGCGAGTTCAGACAGTGTTTTAGCCTCAAGAAAGTCTACAATGACTTTTTTTGATTCCCTAATCATCTGCGCCTCCCGAGCGTGTTGGCTGTCGGTTGGATTTTCATCCGCTAAAATTTCGTCTGATTGAAGCTCAGCGGATTGATTAACCAAAGCCACAACCTCTTTTTCCTCATCTAGGGACTGCAGCAATAACCAGACACTAACTAGCACAATACTTACGCCCAACAATGATCCGCTTAATACCCAAGTCAGCGGGCTAATCGACTCTGAACCAGCATCCTTTTGCACCCTACCCAAAAGCTGCTCAGAGCTCGCAATATTATCTTGGGAAGGTTCGACCCCGTCGATAACTTGACTCCGCTCGTCCGTCGCGGTTGCCTCGTCAACATCAGCATGATGCTCAACAATATGACACGCTTCCTTGTCAATGGGCACATTAACAGCAGTATAACTCGTATGTTTATTTATATCCTGGCAAGACAATACGGGCTTTCTCATCGCGATGTCCCTTGCATTTGCGACCATCTGCCGTTGATCAAAAGTAGGAATTTGAAGAAGATGAGCACAGGCTGGGCAAATAACACCACTACCATTGTGATTGATGGGTACGCGAAATACAAAACGACATACTGGGCACATCAAGCCTTGCCAATTTTGTTTCGATTTACCGGCCGGCACCATGGGTAAAACATTGCTCTAGTCATCGTGATAACTCAAGCCAGCAGTTATGCAAAAATAGATGCTTGAGAGCACCCAGGAATGCCTCTAATCTTCAAAAATCTCAATTCTCTGCGGAAGATCCAAAACGATTCCCGCGTCTCTGTCCTCACTGTCGAGCTGATCAAAGTTTATCATCAATCCACTCTGAGTTATTGTGCGATCATCTCGGGGAGCAAAATCTGGTTGCTCCGTCATGTAAGGGTCACCACCTAACAATAGTGGTTGTTTCGGTTGAACTGGAATAATGGGAGAGTAGACTCCCTGCTTCGCATCTGTATCAAAATTTTGATTGGCGCTAATGGCCGGATCAACAACACCATGCACATCACAGTAACCAGTAGGCTGCGAATTGGCAGTGAATAGCTCCTCAACAGCGGTGGATTCATAGGACTCTGCTCCCGTAAGAGCATTGCGATGGTATTTCTGGCAATATCGTGTCGCTCTGAGGCCGGAAACATCGCACACCTTCAAGCGAGATATTGATTTAGGTTGAGCCATTTCTCGTCCAGGAAAATTAGACATAGCGGCATTCATGGTGCTGGCCCAAACAGGGAGCAAAGTCTCTCCACCAAAAGCTCCAGAGTAGATTGCTTTGCGCGAGCCATGCACAAAACCCATCCACAAGCCACATGTGATACGACTATTGTAGCCCACGAACCAATTGTCAGCAAAATCATAAGTAGTTCCCGATTTTCCCACAAGAGAGGAATCACTGAGCAACTTTGTAAGTTCTGTATTTTCTGTGCTATTAGTCAACACACTGCGAAGCAAGCTATCCATCAAATATGCCGTTTCGCGGCTGATCACTCGCTCATTACCAGCCCCACTTGTGTCCATCATTTTGTAACGAACGATTCCCTCTGGCCCCACCACACGATCGATAAAAAATGCAGGCTTGGGTGCATAACCAGCCCTCGCAAAAGTGGCATACGCATTAACCATCTGAGGTAGGGAAACTCCATCCGTACCTACAAGCATTCTCGCTAGTAATTTCGTCTCAGACAGCGACAAGCCGAATCTTCGAGCCGTCTCAGCAACCCGATCAAGGCCAATATCTTTGCCCAATCGCACAGTCGCAGCTATTTTTGAAACCTCAAAAGCACGTCTCAAGCTGACATCTCCCTCATACCTGGGCTGTAATATTTCCATACCCCACTCACCCAAGATACCTTCTCGACCATCTACCATAACCGCCCTATTATCCATCGGCCGATCAATAAGCTTTGTTGCAGGTGAGAGATTCTTTTCCAGAGCTGCTGTGTATATGAATGGGAAAAATGCTGTGCCTGAAGGCTTACTGCCAGACTCAACAAAATCATACTGACTATGCTCAAAATCTCTCCCGCCTACATATGCTAAAACCGCGCCACTCTCATTGTCGATCATATACCCTGCACCCTGAAGATAGTTAGGCTTACCATCACGTTTACGATACGATTCGTATAGTGGCTGCTGATACAACTCATGAGCTTCTGCATTAGACAACTGCCCCAGAAGGTTCTTCTCCATCTCCTGTTGCACATCTAAATCAATTGTGGTGTATATTTTAAAACCACCCTCTGTGAGCGCATCTTCTCCAACGCGAGAACGAACAGCATTGGCGATTCTCTCGTAAAGGTGAGACGTACCACGACGTATCGGTCTTGGTCTGACCACTACAGGAGTATCCTGATAAATCTTGCCTTCTTTTGAGGATAGTAAGCCTTCATCGATCATTCTCTGCAGCACTTGGTCTCGTGCCTTTTTGTTTTCCTGAATATTGTTGAGGGGCGAAATTCGGGTTGGGTTTTTTATACACCCCACCAGTGACGCGCACTCCATTGCCGATAGGTCACGTGGTTCTTTCCCAAAATAACCCAGGGCAGCCGAACGAATACCATAGTAGCCACTTCCAAAAGGAATACGATTCAGGTAAAACTCAAGAATTTCATCTTTGCTGTATGCTCTCTCGATACGCAACGCCAGAAAAGCCTCCACGGCCTTACGCTCCAAACCACCTTCACCTCTTTTGTCAGCTTCTTGCTTAAGATGAAATGCATTTCGGGCCAACTGCTGAGTCAGTGTGCTAGCTCCCTGAGTCTGCCGCCCAGCCTTGGCATTAAGATAAAGCGCACGAACGACCCCAATACGATCAACCCCGTCATGCTTAAAAAATCTTTGATCTTCCCCTGCCACTAATGCATTAATCATTACTTGGGGCACGTCCTTAATGCTTATTTTATCACGATTTTCAACAAATATACGGCCGAGCTCACGGCCTTTACGATCAAGAATCAGGCTCTTTATCTCAACATCATCGATCTCATCGAGATTGTATATTTTAGCTCTTTCCTTATATTTTTCCGTCTTTTGCAAAAAAACAAAATAGCCAACAACTCCCAAAAGCAAACTAACGAGGCACAGATATAGTAGCCATTTTAGCTTGAAGAATCGCTTTTTACGGCGCTTGTTGCCCGTACCCACACGAGCACTGCCGTTACTGATATGCTTTTCAACCATTGCTAAAACATGTTTGATGGTCACGGAATCTCACGGAAAATCGTCCTCCAACAACTTTCTATATCCATACCCTCATAAGGATCTCATGGCAACCCCCGCTTTCACAAACAACAGCAACCCATTGAAGGCCCAAATAGGCAAGCTCATCAAAAAAAACGGACCTATCCCATTCCGTCACTTCATGGAGCTCGCTCTCTTTGACCCGAATCACGGCTACTACACTTCCGAGCATCAAACCGTGGGAAAAAAAGGCGACTTCATCACAAGTGTCAGTGTTGGCCGTTGTTTCGGCCTAATACTAGCTCGTCGTTTGATAAGCTACTGGGAAAGTATAAACAGCCCCACATCCTTCTCTATCATAGAGCCTGGCGCCCACAACGGCTCACTCTGCGCTGATATTTTAGCTGAACTTAAGGCTAAGTCGCCCGCCTTTTTTGATGCCGTTCATTACCACTTGGTAGAGCCCAGCGATCGCATTCAGAAAGAGCAGAGAACACGACTACAAGCCGATTTTGCTGATAAATTTTCCTCAAACACATCACTAGACGACATCAAGGCCGAACACGGAGCCATTATCTCGAACGAACTCATTGATGCCTTCCCCGTCGAACTCATCAAATTCAAAGACGGAAAATGGTGGCAGATACATGTCACCGAATGCGATGGCGAACTCAAACTCATCGAACAGAAAATCCAAAATGAAGACATTGTTAATTTCTGTCGATCTCTCGGAAATAGCTTTCCCGATGAATACCTCACCGAATACTGCCCCGGAGTAAGGAACTTCACCCGCGAAGCATCAGCAGCAATCCACTCTGGACTCATCATCACCATTGATTATGGCTACCACGCAGAAGAGTATTACCATCCAAGTCGTCAGTGCGGCACACTACAAACGTATTTTCGACATCAGAAGTCCGACAATCCTCTGGAAAGACCAGGCGAGCTCGATATTACCTGCCATATCAATTTCACGGACCTCACCCAGGAATTAACAACGGCCGGCTTTACAAAACCAACTTTATCCACTCAAGCAAGCTACCTGACATTACACGCAAGAGAATGGCTCGTAGACATTGAAGCTCGATTCGACGAGCTCGAGCAGGCACCGGCTTTACTTCGCCAGTTTCAAACGCTTACTCATCCAGCCATGCTGGGCACCAAGTTCATGGTGCTCGAGATGATCAAATAATCTAAATTAATGATCAACCTGTTGTTATGACGATAAATACTTTCGCTATGCTTTGACAATTGCCGGCTCTGAGATTACACGCGCGGCATGGCGAAAAAACGTATTCTCGTATCAGATCCTATTTCAGACAAGGGTGTTGAACTTTTGAGCAATCATCCAGATCTGGAAGTGGATGTAAACACAGGCCTGAGCCCTGAGGATCTCATTAAGATTATTCCTCATTACCAAGGCTTAATTATTCGTTCGCAAACAAAAGTCACATCCGACGTGCTTGCTGCTGCCTCGGAGCTCAAAGCTGTCGGCCGTGCTGGCGTTGGAGTCGATAACGTTGACCGGGATGCGGCTACCAATCACGGGGTCATCGTTATGAATACCCCAACGGGTAACACCATCTCTACCGCTGAGCTTGCGTTTACCCTTATGCTCTCTGCCGCACGTAATATAGGCCCTGCACACGCCGAAGTTCTTCAAGGCAACTTCAAAGCTGCTCGTAAAGCCTACGCAGGTATCGAATTAAATGAGAAACGCCTCGCCGTAATCGGCATGGGACGCATCGGTGCAGAGTTTGCCAAGCGCGCCCAAGCGTTCGGCATGCAAGTCGTTGCCTATGACCCTTTTCTCACACAGACCAGAGCCGATCAGCTGAAAGTAGAGCTAGCCATCAGTCCTGATGAAGCTCTTAAAGGAGCTGATGTCGTAACCCTTCACGTTCCATTGACAGATGAAACACACCACATCATCAATGCCGACCGACTTGCCCTCATGAACAAGGGTGCACTCGTCGTTAACTGTGCTCGAGGAGGTCTTATCGATGAGCCTGCGCTTAAAGCTGCTGTCGATGCTGGTCATATTGCTGGGTGCGGACTTGACGTCTTCGAGGACGAGCCCCCATCTTCCGACCACATTCTCTTCGGCCAAGAAAAACATATCGCCTTCACTCCCCATCTGGGTGCTTCCACTAATGAAGCACAGGAAAACGTCGGCATTCAGGTAGCAGAACAATTACGCGATTTCCTCACCACTGGTGAAATTCGTAACGCAATTAACATGCCCTCTCTCGACGCAGGCGCACTCAAAGAAATTGGGCACTATTTGGATCTGGCTAATTCACTTGGCAAATTCCTAGCCAAGCTCGGCCCTGCGAACCCCGACTCGTTACGTGTTTCTTATCATGGCGAAATTGCAGAAAAAGATACCGCGCTCATTTCCCGCACTGCACTTACAGGATATCTCGAAGCTGCTCGCTCCGAGGGCCAAGTCAACATCGTTAATTCCCCTGCCGTCGCTCACGACATGGGCTTAGAATTGATCGATTCAGTAATTAACGCCAAAACTGAATACAATGAGCTCATCGTGGCAGAACTTACCAAGGATGGCCAAAAATTCCGCGTCTCAGGCACTATTATCGGAAAATCCCCACGAATTGTTGAAATCGACCGCCTCTTCGTCGACACTAATATCAAAGGCAACTTCCTCATTGTCCGCAACGATGACCGCCCTGGTATAGTCGGCCTTGTAGGCAGTTCACTGGGTGAAGCTGGACTCAATATTGCCAACCTTTCCCTGGCCCGCAACAAAACGGAAGGCGACGCGCTCAACATCATTGAATTGGACACTGCCCCAGGAGCTGAAATCATCCAGTCCTTAAGTGCAGCTCCGGGAATATTGTCGGTGATCGCTATAGAAATCTAGAAATACCCCTCATTTTCGCGGAAATAGACTTTACACGCCATCGAATCTGAGTATTTTGCGCCTCTCAAAGTTAGCTGAGAAGTATCGTTGGTTCACCACATTCTACTCACTGACAAATAGCAAGGTTCACACACAGATACTGAATCACAGTCTATAAGCCATCAACCTCTAGCTCTGTAACCCATTTCCATTATGAAAGTTCTCTCATCTCTCTTATCCATGAAGAAGCGTCACGAAGACTGTCAAGTCGTGAAACGCAAAGGCACACTCTACGTCATCTGCAAGAGCAACCCTAAGTTCAAAGCGCGTCAAGGTGCAACGAAGGGCACTCGTCTCAGCAAAAAGGGCGTCAAATAAGCGCAGCAGCGTCTAGGTCTTACAAATTTACACCTCACTCCGTTTTTTCGGGGTGAGGTTTTTTATTGGGTCACTCCTCCTGTGCCAATGTATCTCGTGCAGTAACCCTCTTCTTGGCAACAATGACAAACAGCGCCCACAGAAGTCCTGTGGCCACCACCCCAAGCAATGCATAGATCCACCATGGAATTGGGATATGCGTCACTATCGACAAGTTGATCGGCGTATTCCTACAATCAGCTAACTGATGACTCCAAGTGAGCGTTCTACCATCATTCGAGACCTCATGGGCATTACTAGATTCAGCAGCATGGGGAAGATACATCGTATAGCGGAATGCTGAGTCACCAAGCATCGATGCCCCACTTGACCCAAGATACTCGTCCAGAAGTGAAGACAAATGAATCTCACGATTCAAATGAACCTTGAGCCCCTCCCTGTTGACCAAAATGCGGCCAACGATCGCATGCAGAATCTTGTCCCCTTTCGTCATCTCCACAGCAGGATCATGCTCAGACAAAGAGCCCTCTAAAGTGCTGACATCGTCTGTTTCGATCTCAAGCATGATGACGCGATCTCCATTATGCTTTTCAACCTTATTGGTTAGTAACTTGAGGTTTTTTACACCCCCAACTTCAGCCTCAATACTAGCTCGCAGATCTTGAGCATCCTCGGCCGACAAGAGCATACTTGGCACTCGATAGGTTGCCACCACTCGCGCGCTACCATCTTTATTGAGGAAAATCTCCTCCTCACCCTCGATGCAGCTACACAACAGCAGCGACATAAGGCCTAAGAAAACGACACAGAACAATTTCATTGATATCATATGCTGAACGAAACTGCTACCTCTGCAAATATTAAAAAAGCGCAGTCAATCAAACCATTCATACTTCGATAGGCTCGAGAGGCTTGTGAAAACCATCTGTTCTATAGACGCTCTAATTCGCAGCTGTGTGCTGAAAAGCCAGCACCGAAAGCACACATCCAAGCATGATCAACATCAGCATTATCCTGCTCAAGAAATTGCTCTAATGCTACCAACACGCTGGGGCTGCTCAAGTTACCGTAATCACGCATTACCCCACGAGCCAGACTCAGCTCTCCAGCTGGTAAGGCCTGCTCTAATGCTTCAATCACATCTCGCCCGCCACCATGGGTTATCCAAGCTTGAGGCTCCTGCTTACGCTTTTCATAGAGTTTATTGACCGTTGCTGCAGCCAACTGAGGCACACTCCGGTCCAATTGATTCCTCAACCTGCCGTTCGCATTCGTAAACCTAATCTTTTCTCGTTCCTCGGGGATATGCAGGCTGCAAAAATCGCTCACCTTCCATCCCCCTCCACTACCAACCCAGACGGCAGCTGCCGCGCCATCGCCGAACAGACAAGTAGATATTAAGACCCCAAAATCATCCTCAACGTAGAAGGCAGCCGAACACACCTCCACGGCAACCGTAATGACCACTGCATTGGGATTACGAGCTAACACCCCGTCAGCAGCACGAAGCAGAGGAACAGCCGCACCACAACCTAGCCCTGTCATGTCTTGCAAAAAAACATCAGCACGCAAACCCAACCTCTCTGCCAGATGACTACTAACTCCGGGACAAAGGTAACCCGTGCATGAAGAGACAAAAACTGCATCTATCTCGTCAAGGCGATGACCACTTTTCGCTATCGCGTTTTGGATCGCTACAGCCGCAAGATCTGGGGCCTCTTTCTCATAAGCTTCGTTAAGCTCCTGCGCTCCACGACTCCATGCTTGATCAAGTGAATCCAAGGCAAAGTGGCGCTTTTCTATACCACTATCTCCGGATAGCACCTTTTCGATAACCATCTGAGAGCGCCCCTTCAAGCCCTGCCAGAAATCAGCAGCCCGCATGGCATCTAAACATTGCTTCTGAGTGAAGCTATTCATCGGAAACGCTGTTCCTACTGCTGATAAATTCATCGTGATCGTAATTGCTTAAATAAAAAACCAAAAGGTAACAGCCCACTGAGCGCAGACCACCTGAGTAAGCTACGACCAGCACCATTAAAAAGCAAGGGATGTAAACCACCAGCTAATCTCATCCGCTTACCGAAATATTCATCGCAACTCGACGAGTAACCAGAGCAGGCATCTAGCCAGCTCAGCTCTTCCCTTGAAAACTTTTCTAACCATGGAGATGCCAGCCATGATGATTCGATTGCCATACTCATTCCGTTACCAGTAAACGGTGGTATCAAAAGGCTAGCGTCACCGACACAGAAAGCCCCAGAGCTTTGCTGCGCACCCAGAGAAAATCCCGCTGTCGCTGAAAACGAGCTCTCATCAATATCCCACTGACAAAATTTCTCGTGCAGCTGATCGAGCCCATTCGCTTTCAAGTAGCTGGCCAGTATGTTTTTTTTGTCCACATTCTTGTTGATTCTAAACAGGCCGCAGCAATTCACGCGACCATCCTCAATACCAGACAAACCGAGATACCCGCGTCTACCTACATGCATCTCAAGCCCTTTAATACTGACGTTCTTGGCATGAACCTTGAGGCCAATCCACTTACCACCACGCTTGCGCTTGCCGGCTGCCCACACTCGACCATCGCCATCTTCACTACCTGCTCGCGTTCCTGTTATCAATTCACCACCAGCCGATTGAAACAATTCGGCAAGATCGGCATCCATACAATAACGGGACAAACCAATAGCCTCTTCTGGAAGTTCATCTTTCAACACCAGATCATCTCCTATCCACCATTCTAGGCGACGATGACGCCTAGCATCCGTAAAAATCCCCCCAATGCCTACGTCATCCAGAACTTGGCTGCTTACACCACATACAAACTCGCCGCAAACTTTGTGCCTTGGGTAATTCCCCGACTCTAAAATCCTCACAGGAACGCCACGCTTGCACAACGAAATCCCCAGACTCAAACCGCTCAACCCTCCCCCTATAATCTCAATCTTTCTCATTTCACTCCCATAGTTCTTATTCCACCAAAGACACCTCTATGCTGTGACCATTGCCATTTGCCACCAATCAAACCAGCGACCTCATTATTTCTAAAACCAGCACGAATACTCACTGTCATATCGTGTTGAGTGACATCATTCACGAAAGGGAACAAACAACGACTCATCATCATGCTCAAAGCCCCCCGGTGAGGTTCAGCAGCCAACACACCACGTGCTTGGTGCATCATAACACCTAGATCCTTCAATTCGGATGAACTCAAATGATGTAAAAATAAATTTGCGATGACAACAGTATCATCACCATAGCCATCGTAGTCGAGGACATCACCCTGCCACCATTTGACCCGCTGGTTCAGCCCACGAGGCCGATCAATCAGATCAATGCAAACCACCTCTACATTGGGCAACTCCTCAGTAATTTCAGCGGCCAGAATCCCATCACCAGCACCTAGTTCAACCACTCGCTTCAGCCCATCGATCTTCTGCAACTCTGAGAGAATCCACGACTCCCCCCGCATGAACCAATTCACCAATCTTAAATCTCGCCGGCTACGTATGGCCCGAGGGTCCTTAGCATCAAGCTCATCAAGTATTTCAGCTTCTACCACGCGCTTCACTACACACACTATCCATGAACAATAGCGATAAGCAAGGCGCCATCCTCTGTGAGCACGTCATCATTATTAACCACTATCCACCATCAGCAACAACACGTCACAAGCAAGCCAGCAAAGCACAGAAACACAACCCACAAACAGCCTAGTTGTGCCGCATTCCCCTTGCCACTGAGTCACCAATGTGGCAGGAATCTGGCGATGAATAATCCATGGCACAACAAGATCTCAGAGCAGTTTTTCAAGAAACCGTTTGATCAAATTGACTGGCATCAATGCCTTGCTGTCGATGGTTCCCTGCTGTTGGTTGCTTTCGCCGCCGCCATCCTGTCCTATTGGGTCGTTCGCAAGCTCGTATTCGGCGCCATCTCAAAGCTTGTGCTCAAAACTGAGTCGGACTGGGATGACGAGCTACTCAACAGCCGCTTATTCAAATGGCTATCATTGTTAATGCCCGCAGTGATCATTCTTATAGCCGCTCCCCACGCCATCATAACACACCACGATGGCGTTCCCATTTTCTCATCCTTCATTCAAATCACAGCGAAGATCTCAATTGTGGTTCTCTCTTTCCTCGCTATCAGCTCACTACTCAATATTCTTGAGCGTATTTACAGTGGCTTTGAAGTATCCCGTGAGCTCCCCGTAAAGAGCTTTTTCCAAGTTATCAAAATCATTCTGGTTCTGGCCGCCATCATTCTTATTGTTTCCACTTTGATTGGCAAATCTCCTGTCCTCATCTTCTCCGGACTGGGAGCAATGACGGCCATCATCATGCTGATCTTCAAAGATAGCATCCTCGGCCTGGTAGCCGGCATCCAATTGTCAGCCAACCGAATGGTAGCCCGTGGGGACTGGATCGAAATGCCTAAATTCGGAGCAGATGGCGAAGTGCTCGAAGTTGCACTCACGACCGTCAAAATACGTAACTGGGATAAAACCATTACCACCATTCCAACCTACGCACTCATATCTGACAGCTTCAAAAACTGGCGAGGAATGGCTAACTCAGGCGTGCGCCGCATTAAGCGCTCTGTCAGCCTCGATATGTCGAGTGTAGCATTCCTTGATGAGCAATCACTTGATCGATTGCGGAAGATCTCACTTCTCAAATCTTACCTCACCGGGATAGAAGAGGAAATTCAGACATGGAATACCCAACATGCCGATCCTGCCAACCCGATTAATGCTCGCTCGCTAACCAACATTGGCACCTTCCGCGCTTACATAAGAGAGTATCTCAAAAACCACCCTAAAATATCAGAAAAGGAAACATTGCTCGTTCGTCAACTTCAACCGTCCGAGAACGGCATCCCTGTCGAAATCTATGTCTTCACAACAGATAATCGCTGGGCATATTTCGAAGACATCCAATCCGACATCTTTGATCACTTTTTATCTGTCCTGCCCGAATTTGGTTTGCGCGCTTTCCAAGCTCCCTCAGATCATTCATTCCAATCCATGACCAAGTCTCACTAAAACGATGAAATTATTTGATACTCTCACCCGTGACAAACGCGAACTGTCCCCGATTGACGGCAAAACCTTTCGTTTTTACTGCTGCGGCCCGACCGTTTATGGCCCGGCACATATTGGCAACTTTCGCACCTTTGTGATGCACGACGTTTTTCGTCGGGTATTAGAAACCAGCGGCATGGCAACACTCCATGTTCGAAATATCACTGACGTAGATGATAAGACCATCCGAGACTCTCAAGCTGCAGGCAAGTCTCTGAGAGATTTCACCGCTTACTGGCTGGAGAAATTCCATACTGACTGCAACGCCCTCAACTGCCTTCCACCACACATAGAACCGAGTGCGATCGAGCATATTGACCAACAGATCGCCATGATCGAGCAACTTGTTACCAACGGCAATGCCTATGCATCAGATGACGGCTCTGTTTATTTCAAGGTATCCTCTTTTCCCGAATACGGAAAGCTATCGCATTTGGATACACGCGAGCTCGATTTGGGCAAAACTCAGAATCAGCGGGCTGACGCTGACGAGTATGAGAAAGACTCCATCGCCGACTTTGTTCTATGGAAATCACGCAAAGAAGAAGATGGGGAGAATTACTGGGCATCTCCTTGGGGTGAAGGCCGGCCTGGCTGGCATCTTGAATGTTCAGCCATGATCAAGGAATACTTGGGTAATGATTTTGATCTACACTCTGGAGGCGTCGACCTCGTATTTCCTCATCACGAGAATGAAATTGCTCAATCACGCTGCAGCTGCGGTGGTGATTTTGCAGCTCATTGGTTTCATATTACCCACCTTATGGTCGATGGAGGCAAAATGTCCAAGTCGCTCGGCAACCTCTACACCATCGACGATCTTGCTCAAAAAGGCTACTCCGCCATGGAAGTTCGCTACGTCCTGATATCTGGACACTATCGCAAACAACTCAACTTCACCCTCGACTCGCTGCATGCCGCTAAAGAAGCATTGCACAAGCTTGCCAAAGGTCGTGAGTCACTGGCCGCTCTCTCAGACAACGAAGTCGATATTTCTGCATCGATCGAGAGTTCCGCATTTGCTCCTGCCTGGGACGCACTCAATCAAGATCTCAACACCCCAGCCGCTTTAGGCCATCTCTTCTCCGGCCTCAAGGCAGCCCAGAAGCTGGACAAGGCCAGCGCAGCTCCAAACCTTGCTGCCTTTGACACAATACTCAACACTCTGGGGCTCGAGCTTCCCGTCGAAGAGGAATCATCAAGCATCCCCGCTGATATTCAAGAACTTGCTGAACAACGCTGGCAGGCGAAACAAAACAAAGAATGGGCCACTTCAGATCAGCTACGTGATAAGCTCCTATCCGCCGGCTGGGCTGTCAAAGACAATCCAGATGGCTACGAACTTAGCCAATCATAGCTTATTGATTCCTGCTTGAAAACAGCCACTGTAACGACGATAATACAAATATGATACGCCCGCGCCGCAATCGCAAATCACCCGCTGTACGTGCTCTCGTTCGCGAAACCACACTTACATCGTCAGATTTTATTTATCCGCTTTTCGTGCATGATAAAAATATAGACGAATCGATCGACTCGATGCCAGGCTGCAGCAGATGGTCTATCGATGGTCTGGTCAAGGAAGCTGGCGAAGCTCATGCCATGGGCATATCAGCCGTGGTTATTTTTCCAGCTATCTCAGAAAACCTCAAAAGCTCTGATGCCGCTGAATGCCACAATGACGATGGACTTATCCCCCGTGCCATTCATGCACTCAAAACAGCTCATCCCGATCTTTGTGTTATCACTGACGTAGCTCTCGACCCTTACAACAGTGATGGTCACGATGGTCTCGTTGCCAAGAACGACAAAGGAGAGTTTGAAATCATCAACGACGAGACCGTGGAAGTCTTATGCCAGCAAGCGCTATGTCATGCTCGTGCAGGAGCTGATATCGTATCGCCATCAGACATGATGGATGGACGTGTCGAAGCGATTCGCACAACACTAGACACGGAAGGTTTTCAGGATGTCTCCATTCTTGCCTACACCGCTAAATATGCATCTGCTTATTATGGCCCGTTTCGTGGTGCGTTAGAATCAACTCCCAAAGCTGGCGACAAAAAAACCTATCAAATGGATCCGGCAAATGCTCACGAAGCAATAAGAGAGACCCTCATTGATGAAGAAGAGGGTGCTGACATTGTCATGGTCAAACCTGCAGGCCCTTACCTTGATGTCATCTCACAGGTTCGCAACACAACCACCTTGCCTGTTGCCGCCTACCAAGTCAGTGGCGAATATCTAATGATAAAAGCAGCCGCTAGAGATGGTTGGCTAGATGAAGATGCCGTCATGATGGAGTCCCTCATTGGCATCAAGCGCGCCGGCGCTGACATCATCATTACTTATTTCGCTAAGCAAGCAGCTAGCCGCTTGTAAATAAAGCTCACTTTAGAAGCCCCTTGAGAAGGTTGCCCGCCTTCTCCTGAAGGAGCTCTTCCGCGGCACTTCGGCTAGCCTTAGAGATATCAACAATCTTGCCATCAGGTCTTATTTTTGGATCTGAAAAATACCCAGACGATTTGATTTTAACCACCAAGCGGTCATCTCTGATAAGATTGTCTCTTAAATCATCAGCAACACTGGCCCTTATCTGCGTTGGCAACAACTCAAGTCCCTTAAAGATGGTGGGAACCATCAAAGCACTCGCCTTTTTAGATGCCAATAGCTCGCCGCTAACTTTATGCTTATCTGTCTGCGTGTTGAGCCATCCTCCACCAAGAACGGCCACCTCCCAGTCATCTACCCAAATAGAGAGTGGTTTGAGTAAATCAATTCGACCCAAGTGGTAATGAACCGCAATCGATTTGCTGCGGCCAAAACTTGCCCGGTCCGGCGCCTTACCAACACCCAGCCCGACTTTTTCAAGCACGGAAAGTTGCTCCCATGCACGGGCCACAAATGGCATCCCTGTGCTCAGCCATGATTGATCAGACAAACTAAAGGCACCATCTACCTCGGGCTCTATCTTGCCCGTTGACAGATTGAACAGCTTGACACTTGCGGTTCCGTCCATGTCTAAGTCGCCATAATGCTCACCCTTCAGAGAGTATGCACGGATCAGGCTCTCTGCATCCAGCTTCGCTTCGTTGGAGGCAGCCAGATCATTGGGGTCTATTTGCATCGCGCTCAAATCTATATTGAGGTCCTCACAAATGAGCTGCATTTTCATTTCCTCGAGCACCAAATCGATACGTGTATCACTGATGGACACACCACCAAGTGAAGCGACGAAATCTCCTTGGTCATTGATATTAAAACCTTCACCAGATTTTTCTTCATCCTCTTTACTGAGCTTATCCTCATCACTATCTGAATCAGGGGATTCAAAAAGCTTACCAAGAGAGTTAGAGCCATCTTTGAAATAAGTGATTTTAATATCAGCTTGGTGCACAGCAAGATACGTCACATCGATGTGCTTCTTCAATAGCCCCGCCCATCCAATACTCAGGCTAACTTTGCTAATGTTGACCTCCGCCTTGGAGACATCCGTCACCCCTTTGGGCATGAGGCTGACATCAGAAACAACGATGGTCGCGGGCAAAGCAAACAGGGACACATCGACTGCACCAATGGAAACTTCGGCATTGATAGAATCTTCAATTTTTTGCTCCAATAGATCCTTCGTAACAAACTTACTGAGCAATAAGCCTGCTACTACCGATAATCCAACGATACCAAGCACTAAGATGGCAATAAGCTTAATAAAACGTTTTTTGAGCAGAGATGTCATCATAAGTTAAGTTAGCTCAATGCTATATTGTATATTGCTGTGATCAAGTCATCAAAACAATATCCAAACACAGGTTCGGATTTAGCCAACAAACAGCCACAATATAGCAATTCAAATCTTGCCCCATTGGTCGAGATGACAATATGTTACCAGCATGATCTTAACACTGCTAAGCGCTTTCTGCCTCATCATTTTGGGCCTCGGAGGTTTCATTGGCTGGGACCAGCTGGCAGCAGAAGGCAACCAAGTAGAAATGTTGATGCCCGTCTTTTTTGGCGGAGCCCTCATTATATGCATAGCATTTGGCCGGCAACACTTTAGGCATGGCTTATATGGTGGATTTATCATTGCCCTGCTGGGAGTCATCTCTGCACTCGTTCGTATTTATCAATACGAGAAATTCCAAAGTCTCTCAGACCCAAAAACTCAAATCGTAGTAGTAATGGCGATTATCTGCACGCTACAGCTTTGTATTTCATGGCGAGAAGTTCAAAAAGACCG
>CBFHKM010000011.1:0-7933 GCA_965656385.1 Oceaniferula sp. | reverse complement strand
GCTCTTAATTCTCAGAAAAAAGTTTTCCAACTCTCGTCCATTTTTCCTTTTCGTTTAAATCCAAACAACGGCCGCCATCGTGGTGCCTTAGGAGACATGGCAGGAAACATCCCTACCTCATGAGGAAGTTTGTTGGCCTTGCGAGTATTGCACTTAAAGCACGAGGTTACGATATTGTCCCAGCGAGTTTCACCACCTTTATCACGCGGTAATACATGATCTAAGTTGAGATCATTTTCAGCGAACTGCTGGCAGCAATATTGGCAGGTATAATGATCACGCAAAAAAACATTATGCCGAGTAAACTTCACCTCTTTAGTGGGTAGTTTATCGTAAAGAGATAGCACAATCACTTTTGGGATCTTCATTGCGAAGCGCACTGACCTGATGACCTCCTCCGTCATCCTCTCCGATGAGGATTCAAGCCAAGATCCCAAGTCATGGGTTTGATACTTGGTATCGCCCTCAGCTTCGACCACATGAGCATGCCCAAGGCATAGCAACTTCACCGCACGGCGTACTGAGCAAGTGTGGATAGGTTGCCAGAGCTTGTTAAGAACTAAGACATTCAAATTCAATGCTTCAACCATGATATACAGGTGGATTGTACAATTCATCATGTTTAACACATCTCACACCGCTCATCAATCAGGAAATTTGAACTCTAACTCAGCTCCACCCGAGTAGTGGGCGTGTCTCCATCAAAGACTCATTACCTATCGATACATTGATTCTGCTGTATGAAGACCATCACAGAGACAGTAATCTGAATGCGTATAAACACCCCATACATGGCAGCCCATAATGGACTGTGAATAACTTGAGGAATACTTCCTTTTTATAGAATAATAACGAAACAGGTGCAGTTATACATTAATCTTCTTGAACCCAAATCGCAACAAACTCGCGTGCGCGCGTAGGATCGTTCATCACCACCGATGAATTGTTAATAACTTGGTTATAAAGTCGGTTGAGCTCATCTTCACCGAGCTTTTTCTTGCGCAGCACACGAAGCTCTCCCCCCTTGTGTGGCATACGTTTTTTGGCAATTTCTAGTGCCACGCGCCCCATAGTCATCCGCACATTGAGCTCAACCACATAGCGCATCGAAAATGAACCATCAGCCCGGCGATGAACCATCGCATCCACTCCAACAGGTCCAACATACCCCCCCAATAACGAGCTGAGTGCCATGGGTATTTTTTCACCATACACAGTATTTATTTTAGCATCTCGAAACATAAATGAGCTAAGCTCATTGCTGAAGCTCGTTCCCCATTTAGGATAAACTTTCGTGCTTAAATAACGCCCCTGAGCATCATTCTGCATCTCTGTCATTCCAATGTAATCGACGCGCCCGTCCTCACGCCTTTCATAAAGTGCCGAAAAATCGATCTCTCGTCTCAGCCATGGCTCAACAGCTACACCCCCATGTCGCTTGATCACGTTATTTAACCACGGTATGTAATCATCTCCTCGCTCGACCTTACGATGACCACGACCAGCACAAGCATAAGCGGCTTTCAGCAAAACCTTACCTTCCTTCAGCAGATCATTAATCTTACATACCGCCGCGTCCTTATCATTAAAGAAAAAGCTATTTACTTCACCCGTTCCTGAGAGCCTATCATCAAGTCGACATCCAGCCTCCTTACTGAACCACCAACTGGGAGTCCCACCCTGCCATTGCCACGGCAGACGTGGCGACACATGGTCGGCCAAGCAGCGAAGCTCTGCAGAGGCATCCGGCGACCAGGCCCAAGGGCGCAACCCGCCTAATTTTCGCCCCGTCAAACAACCAGCCGCAATCACCTCAGGCAGATCAAAACCCGCGTTTTTAAGGTATGCCAGATGAGCATTACTGGGAGGTGTGCGCACCAATGTGATATCGTCTCTGCGACTCCACGCCAATGAGAGCATTTCAAGATCATGTTCCATGGCCAGCTCCATTTTATTGGGCTGATAGTCATGACCATTGAATGCTGCCGCTGCATACGACTCAGCATTAGGGTTATACCAATGAACAACAGGAGTGCGCCCTCTCGACTGCTCACACACGGCCAGCTGCTCAATGAAATCTTGATCCAAACCAGCCAACTCCCGACCCTCTTTATTGAATGGGGCTATTCCTTTGGCCTTGGCCGGAGCTAGAGGAAAGCTGAGCGATTTGCGATAGGCATTCCAGTCAGTCTCACCTTGCTTTTTCCACTTTCGAAACCACTTCACCCCATGACCGACATGATTAATCTCATCGAGATAAATCTTCTCTAATACCCTCGCGGTTCCCGTATCTCCAACTTGCCTAAATAGAGTAGCATAGTGCTTCGAAAAATCTAAATTGGCTTGTTCAAAGGTCAGATTAAGTCGAGTCACGAAGTCCATAGGCGTGCTCATTGGAGCAACCAATTTCCAGAAGTAATCATTAAGGGGCAAGTCACCAAATGAGATACCGCACTCCTTCATTCTCCGCAAATACATCAAGGTGTGCATCTGCTCCTCTCTCATCGATTCATAAACACCACGTCGATATTCAGCAGGCGCATCGGGGAACTTAAGGAGCACAAGAGCCATTAACTCAGCAGCAAGCAGCTCATGGTTCGCCAGGAAATGGAGCATTTTCCCGCGCTCTCGGTCATCATCTAGCTTATTGACTCCGGGGAAATCAGAGCGGACTGACTTGCCTGATATCTTCAAATCCTCGGGACGCCCGGGAACATCCGGCACGCGAAAAGAACGACCTCGTTGATCATCTACCACGCCCTCACCAAGCTGCGGCGCCAGCAAAAGCTTCTCCTCCAGCGAATTCGCCAGTAAGACTCGCTCGGCCACCTCTCGCATCTGCAACTCCTGCACAACATTAGAGGTAGAATGAGCGCACCAAGAAGCAAGTTAATTCCAGCCAAAGGTATCAACTCAGCTCGCCATCACCTCTGGTATACAGAATGATCAAAGATATATTACTCGCCAGCTCCGAACTCATAGGCTAGCAAATGGATATGCACAGTTCTGCAGATTTTGACCAAATCATATCCCGAAGAGGCTCAGGCTCGATCAAATGGGACCGATTCCCTATGCTTGATCCATACTGGGTTGCTGACATGGATTTCATGTCCCCACCTTGCGTATTGGAGGCACTTCAAGAGCGCATTTCTCACGGTGTAATGGGCTATGCCCAACCACATACAGGACTGATGGTAGCCATTGATCATTACATGCAAAACAGGCACCAAATCAGAGTAGAGGAAAAAGAGATCGTTCATCTCGGTGGCTTGGTTCCAGCCTTATCGATCGCCGCGCGTGCATTTGGCTCCCCAGGAGACGCCGTTATGACCTGCACCCCCATCTACCCGCCCTTCCTTGCGATTCACCAAGACGCCAGCATGGAATTAATATCCGTTCCTCATATTCTTGACGACAACCGTTGGGGATTTGATTGGCAAGCCATGGAAGCCGCCGTCACTACGAACACTAAAATATTTCTTCTCAGTAACCCACAAAACCCACTCGGTCGCGTTTTTTCATCAGAGGAAATTGATAAGCTTGCCGATTTCTGCCAGCGCCATGATTTGATTTTGATATCAGATGAAATTCATTGTGACCTCATTCTTGATGAGGGGGAAACACCCCATGTATGTGCCGCAAGCCTACCTGATGAACTTCAAAGTCGAATCATCACGCTACTTTCACCGAGCAAAACATACAACATCGCAGGGCTAGGATATGCATTTGCCGTCATCAAGGATGACTCACTACGTCGAAAGTTTTGCTCTGCCCGCGGCCATACGCTTCCCGAAATTAACTGCTTAGCTTATTACGCTGCTGAAGCTGCATACCAAGAGGGCTCTGGCTGGCGACAAGATCTACTGGCTTATTTGCGCAACAACCGCGACACCTTAAAAAGCTTTATTGCCGACAACATGCCCGATCTTATCACCCCAAATATTGAGGCCACTTATTTGGCATGGATCGACTGCCGCAGCATGAACAAAGAAAACCCCGCCAAGTTTTTTGAACAAGAAACTGAAATCTACCTCTCTGACGGCACCTTTTTTGGCAAGCCAGGACACGTCCGCTTCAATTTCGGATGCCCGCATAGTCGAGTCATCGAAGGACTTACGAAAATGGCTAAAGTCATTGATTAACTAAAACCGACGACCTTTATTGGAACTTTGAGCATGAAAGCTCTATACCCTCTCACCACTATCCTTTGCCTGCTTCCGTGCAACGTACCTGCCAATGCAGATCAAGAAGTTCAGCTCGGTGTCGAAGCTGTCGCAGGCTACCGCAGTGGCTATGTTTACCGAGGTTTTGAATTAGCTAATGACACCATCGACTTTCAAATAGAGACTGAAATTGCACTCAGCAATCACACATCGCTCAACATTGGCTCATGGTATGCAACCGAAAGCGGCAAAGCTGATTTTGAGGAGACCGCTTTATTTTCTCACCTCAGATACAGGCAGACGGACCAACTCACACTTGGCCTCAGCGCCAGTTATCGTAATTTTGGTGATTCGAGCTCTCCCATCATCGCCAACTTCAAGGACGGGCTAGACATAGGAAGTTTTGTTCATTGGCAACTGCATGACGACCTCATTGCTACCGCTGGAGTATACTATGACTTCGGCGCTGAAGCTTGGTATAGTAACGCTGAAGCTAGATGGTCAAAAGTCATCTCAAACAAAGCATACATGTCTTTAAATACTGGAATTAGCTACGTAGATGATTATTACGGCCGTGATGGCATGAACGACGCCTACTGCCGGCTATCCCTCACACACCACCTCTCTGACACATTATCCATTACGCCCTACCTTGGCGGTTCAATCCTCTTGGACAACAGTGACACAGGTGACGACCAAGCTTACGCTGGCGTATGGTTCGCAGTCAGGTTTTAACAAAGTCCTGTCGATGAAACTAACTGACTCACATTGCCACCTTGGCTCCCAAAAATTTCCACCTGATGAACTCAGCGCCGTCATCGCGCGAGCCAAACAGCACAGCGTTAAGCGCATGGTCACCTTGGCTACTAACTTAGATGACTGCTCGCAAAATATATCTATCGCTGAGCAATTCCCAGAAATATACGCCTGCATCGGCATTCACCCCTGTGATGTTTACGAGACAAACAATCAGTATTTAGAGCAGCTTACAAATTACGCAAAGCATCCACGCTGTGTTGCCATAGGTGAAACAGGCCTCGATTATTACCACCCCGCACCTGAGGGATGGACGACTGAGCGATATCATTCAAAGCAGCGAGAGTTTCTCAGGCAACACTTCGCGTTAGCAGCGCAACTCGGCAAAAACATCGTCATCCACACGCGAGACCGTGAGGGAGAAGCCTCCCTACAGGACGCAATCAACATATATCAAGATTTTGCAGACCAAACACGCGCCGTATTTCATTGTTTCCCCTTCAATCTGGAATCTGCACAGCCTATTCTTGACTTAGGCGGCCTCATTTCCTTCACAGGTATTGCAACCTTCAAAAATGCAGCAACCGTGTTGGAAACAGCTACTCACTGCCCCGCTGGATCATTCATGCTTGAAACTGATTCTCCCTATTTAGCCCCAGTGCCACACCGGGGTCAGCGCAACGAACCAGCCTTTACCTACTTCACAGCCAAACTCATAGCACAAGCTCGAGGCGAAAGCCTTGAGGAACTCGCTGTTCACACCGAAGCAACCGTCGATGAATTTTATGGTATTGGATCTAGATCATCCAAATAGGCTCCTCACAACCAAGGGTAGCATCTTTCTTTTTAAGAACTGGTGAAAGCATCTCTGGTTTCCATACGTTTTTAATTATACCTATTTTACAAAATATTATCGTCTGTTTATATAACTACCTTAATATTTAATATACGAATCAGATAAAAACAAACGACACTTCACTATGAAAACTACCATTCTACTGCTCATCTCTTCATGCCTTACACCACTTCTATTCAATGCCTGCTCGACGGGGTCAGGCTACAGTGAATGGAGGAGTAACAACCCAGGACCCTCTGGTGCTGCCAACCCATACGGCGTACCACGGGCAGGTGGCGAAACTGGCAGCTACCCTCAAGCATCTACACCTCCTACAAACGCGGCATATCAACCACTCCCCCCCATTGGTCAGACCGCGCCAGTAAGCCCACCCCAAGCAACTGCAGCGCTGACCAACGACTTATCAAACAGCAACGTTGCACCCGCTCGCACAACAAGCACATACACCGTAGTTCCAGGCGATAGCCTATGGGGTATCGCTCGCAAGAACAACACCAGCGTAGAAGCCATCCAATCTGCTAATTCGCTCACCAACACAACAATTCAGGTTGGACAACGACTCAACATTCCTAGCAACTAGTCGAATTAAAAATAGTACTCTCACTTCTCTCAACAAGCGGACACTCTTACATAAGAGCGTTCGCTTTTTTAGTGTTGGTATTTTGATGTGAGTCATACCAAATTTAAAACATGAAATTTTTGCTGTTCGGTCTCATCTTAACTAGCTCTGTGATTGCCTATGAAAAACCAGCCTCATTGGATAAGGAAACTATAAAGACCAATCCATCAAATATGGTCAAAGAGGAAATATTGGAGAAACTCTTCACCTCTCTTGGACAAACAGAATTTATTACCGCATACGTCAATGCTCAACGAGCTGGTTTGCACCCTCAAGTCCTTCTCGAAGCACGCTTCCTCAACCTCGTTGACCTTGGAGACCATTCCGCCATCGCAAATTTGGCACCTGAGCTCATCAAAAGTCAGCTAAGCTTCAACCCTAATCACTCCGAAGTCTTTGTCATCAAAGATGACTGGGCCGCTATCGTCCACTATGCCCAAGCACTGGCAGCCCTGGAAAAAAACGACACACAAGCCTTCAAGAGACACATCACAGAGGCATTCTGGTTGAGTCCACGTCAAGCACAGGCCTATGGCCCACATGTAGAGAAACTTCGACTAGAAGAAGCTATGCGCTCGATCCAGCTACCACTCCAACAAACCCTGCTGTCTCAGGAGGGCCAAACACTCACATCATTAGCTGAGCACAATGATGGCAATAAGGCTATCGTACTTTATTTTTGGAATCCCATGAGTCAGGCAAACCAAGTCGAGCTACCTGACTTCATAACCACTACACAAGCCTGCTCAGAGAATAACATTTCCGTCCATGCGATTCTAACAGGAAATTATCCAAGCATGCTAGATGATGCAGAGATCATAAGAAAAAACGATGCCACTGAAGCAAAATGCACCTGGCTAGTCGACCCCAACAAAAACTCACTGAGCAGTTTGTTATGGGTCAGAAGTCTCCCCACAGTGATCGTCGCATCAACAGACGGTCAGGTTTTATTCAACGGCCATCCATCTGACGAAAGTTTTTGGAGAGCACTAGAAGATCAATCCCCAGGTTTTGAACGACCTAACAGCATCGAAAAATAATCACTGCAATTGTTTTCATTATAACACTTCACACTAAGAAATAGTTTTGAAAAGTTTAATTACCTCCTTGACCAAACTAACCTGTTAGAGCATTGTCTTTTATAAAGAAAGTTTACGTTTGCGTTTTAGTTAATTTTTCGGAGTTGCTTTACCCAGACAGAACAATCTAACAAAAAACAAATCATCCGTTAAACCAACTAGCCTTAAAAAGCAGACCTTCGGATTTCACCACCCTAACAAAAAGTATAATATAATACCAAACAACACTATGGCAGCCAAAAAAAAGACCGCTAAGAAGAAAGCCGCACCAAGCAAGGCCAAAAAAGCCGCTAAGAAGCCTGCAGCTAAGAAGCCCGTTAAAAAAGCAGCTAAAAAGCCAGCCAAAAAGCCAGCCAAAAAGGTAGCTAAGAAGCCAGCTAAGAAGCCTGCCAAGAAAAAAGTAGTTAAGAAAAAAGCCGCTAAAAAGCCTGCTAAGAAAAAAGTAGCTAAGAAAAAAGCC
>CBFHKM010000010.1:0-33092 GCA_965656385.1 Oceaniferula sp. | reverse complement strand
AAAAAATGGTGACGCAACCGAGAAATTACTCTCTGAAGCAGATAGGTATTGATCCGTGCCTGAGCCATTTCATTGCCCGGTTTCTGATGATGCTGGCACTTGTAGGGCCTCAAGAACGAGCTTGGCGAGCAGTTGGTTGCCCGCCGAATTCATGTGCACGGAGTCACTTGTTAGGATTCCCTTGTTAGCGTTTTTCGGATTGTGTTTTTTCAGGTAGGCGATGAAACCCTTGCGAAAATCGAGCAGCTGGGAGCCGGTTTCCTTGGCGACTTTGCGGCTGATGTCGGCATACTCGTCGAGCCTTTGGTCATCGGGGTTAGTACCGTCTGATTTTTCACCAATGACGGTGGGTGTGCAGAGAATGACCCGGGCGCCAACGTCGTTGATTTTTTTGATCATATCCCTGAGGCCGTTCTCAAAAGCTTCGGGTGTGGTGCCTTTTTTACCTCTGGCGACCACCCTGGGGTGAGTCCAGTGCCAGACGTCGTTAATGCCGATGTAGATGAAAACGATAGTGGGTTTTTTTTGCAGCACGTCCTTGTCGAGGCGCTTCTCGCAATCCGGAACCTTGTGGCCACCGATGCCTGCACCGATGAGTTCGATGTTGAGGTCCGGGTAGGCCTTGGCAATGGACTCGGCGCTGAGGGTGATGTAGCCCCCGGGGCGTGGACCCGCGGCGGTGATCGAGTCTCCGAGGAAGACGATGCGTTCGTTTTTGTTGAGGGGTGCTTGCTTGGCTTGGATACAAGGAGCGAGGGAGAGGACAGACAGTGCGGTGATGAGCAGGAACTTCACGGTTATTTTTATGCTTTATTGTTAGGGGAGAATGGTTTTGACGAGATTGGGTGCGACGACAGGATCTTCGAGATCGTTGATGAGTTTTCGTAGCTCGCTTAGCAGCTCTTGCTTGGTTTGCGCGTACTCGGGGTTGGTATAATGGTTTTGCATTTCTTCTGGGTCTTTTACCAGATCAAAAAGCTCCCACTGATACTTGCCCTTCATGCCAGGGTAGTGGATGAGCTTGTGGGTGGAGGTGCGAATGCCAATCATCTCTGGGAGGTTGTTTTCCCCATGGGAATAGAAGTGATAGTAGGAGGCGTCGCGGACTTTTTCGGCCTTGCTTTCCAAGATGCCTCTCAGGCTGTGGCCTTGGATGTCACCTGGGATGGTGTGGCCAGCGTAGTCGAGTAGGGTAGGGGCGAGGTCGATGTGGTTGACCATGGAGGAGCAGACTTGCCCTGCTTTGATGGTCTCCGGAAAGCGAACTAACAAGGGTTGGTGCAGGGGCTTTTCATACATCCACTGTTTGTTGTAGAAGCCGTGCTCACCGAGGGAGAAGCCCTGGTCGGCGGTGTAGATGACGATGGTGTTGCTGGTGAGGCCACTCTCGTCGAGGTAGTCGAGCACGCGGCCGACGTTGTCATCAACGTTTTTTACAAGCCTGTAGTAGCCTTTGATGTAAATCTGATAGAGCTTGGCGAGCAATTCCTTGTCGGTGATGTTAGGTTTTTGCTTGCGGAACTTGGCGATGTTTTTTTTGAAGTTCGGTCTGCGCAGAATCAGGTTGGAGCGCATGGTCTTTTGAATCGCCTCGGGGGTGCGGCCTTTGTAGTCATCATAGAGAGTGGAGGGCTCTGGAATGATGACTTCCTCAAGGAAGTTCTCATAGTTTGGAGGGGCGGGCAGGTAGGGCTCATGCGGTGGTTTGGGGTGGAGCAGCAGGCAGAAGGGTTTAGTTTTATCGCGTTTTTGCTCCAGCCAAAGGAGCGCTTCGTCGGTAATGGCGTCGTTGTTGAATCCCTCGAGCTTGCGGCCACCTTTGTTGAAGGTTTTCTTGGTATCCTTGCCCCAAGGAATCCACTCGTGCTGAGGCTCGAAGACGATGGGGTTCATGGGCATGCCCTGCATCTTCATCACGCAGTAGTGGTCAAAGCCGGTGGGTCGGGTAAGCAGGTGCCACTTACCAAAGAGTGCGGTGTTGTAACCGGCGGCTTGCAGGAGCTTGGGAAAGGTTTGCTGGGAGCCGTCGAAGGGCTGGTTGAGACGGGTGACTCCATTTTTGTGCGAGTACTTGCCAGTCAATACTGCCGCGCGTGCCGGAGTGCAGAAGGAGTTGGGTGTCAGGGCGTGATCAAAGCGCATGCCCTCCTTGGCGATGCGGTCCAGGGAGGGGGTCTTGATGTGCTTGTTGCCGTAGCAACTGAGCGCGTGCTGGGCGTGGTCATCGGAGAGGATGAGCAGGATATTAGGCTTGCCCTGCGAGCTCTCGGCCGCAGTCGCCGGTGGGAGAAGAGCGAATAGTGAAAAGTGAATGAAGAGGAGGATGAGATGTTTCATGGTTTACTTGAGTTGGCGTTGCTTGATGAAGCTGTGGAGTTGTTCTAGAAGTTGGTTTGATTTTTCCGGGTGCTGTTCGGCGAGGTCGTTTTGCTCGGCGAGGTCGTCGGTGAGCTTGTGGAGCTCAAATTGGTGGGCTTTGATCTTTGTGGAGTTGGAGTGTTTGAGGTTTCCTTTTGAGCTCATTTTCCAGGGGCCTTGGCGGATGGAGTAGTTACCGTTGATCATGGCGGGGCGGGTGTGTGTATCAGAGGTTTTCAGAAGGGCGGACAGAAAGCTGTGGGAGTCCTTGGCAGAGGGGTAGGTAGTAAGATCGACGCCGAGAAGTTCGGCCAAGGTAGCGAAAAAATCGGTGAAGTTGATTGTGGCGGTGGAGGTTTTGTTAGCACGGATATTGCCCGGCCACTTGGCGATGAAAGGCACGCGGTGGCCGCCTTCATAGATGCTGGCTTTGCTGCCGCGCAACGGGCCAGCGCAATGGTGGTCTTTTGTGGCCATAAGGCGGGTGGCGTGCGGGCTGGGGCCGTTGTCGCTGGCGAAGATGAGCAGGGTGTTTTGGTCGAGTCCTGTGTCCTTCAAGGCCTGATTGATCTGGCCGACAATATCGTCGAGCTGCATGACAAAATCTCCGTAATCACCGTGGCCGCTTTTGCCTTTGAATGCTTTGCTTGGAACCCAGGGGCTGTGGGGGATGGGGGAGGCGTAATAGAGGAAGAAGGGTTGCTCGGACTTCGAGTCCGCGTGGTTTTTGATGAGTTCGACGGCCTTTTGACAGAAGGTGGGGCTGGCCTCGTCGAGTTCAAAGTCGGGAGACTTGAGGCCTTTGATGGTTGAGCTTCCTCCTCCGATTTTCATTTTCTCCCAAGAGGTTTTTTCCGAGGGTTTTGCGATGGCCTTGCGGTCCTTGAGATAAAAGAGCGGAAACGCGCCAGGTGAGGAATGGATGCCAAAATAGCTATTAAAGCCTCGATCTATGGGCCCGCCGCTGATGGGTTTGTTGAAGTCGAAGACCTTTTTTTTACTACCCATGTCAAAGCCAAGATGCCATTTGCCGATCATGTGGGTGGTGTAGCCCTGATCCTGAAGCAGATGGCCAATGGTTTTTTCTTCTTCCGAGATGATGGGCCTGCCTTCGGATAGCAGGGTGTTGAGCACTCCGGTGCGCACGGGGTTTATCCCGGTGAGCAGTCCGTAACGGGAGGGGGTGCAGGTGCTGGCTGCCGCATGAGCGTCGTTGAAGCTGAGCCCCTCTGTGGCGAGCTGATCAAGGTAAGGGGTTTTTATTTTCGACTCTGGGTTGGTGACGCTGCAGTCTCCGTAGCCGAGGTCATCGGCAAGAATGAAGATCACGTTGGGGAAGATTCTTGTGCTTTCTTTGCCAGTTTGAGCTACAGCCTCTATGACGGTAAGGCTGAAAAGTATGGTGATAGAATGAAGCGCCGCTTTCATGGTGATGTGTGGATGTCTAGCGAAGTGTTTTTTAGCAATCAATCAACTCTCACATTAAGATGTTGTGAACCTACGCATCAGCTTATCTCAATCTCCTGGCTTGAACAGTCGTCAATATTGATGATTTTAATTGTAGCCTCCTTTATCTCCAGATTTCATTGAAATACTCAGAATCATGGGTTGTGTGTCTTGCGTGAAAAACTCAAAATAGGCGCTAAAGTAAGGATGCAAATTCTTTTTAAAAATTTGCTTGTGAAATCTTTCACAATCACTAAAACCCGCGTGACGTCATGGCTAATTTTTTCCCTCGATGGACCAATTTGCTGCCGCTTAAAATTGCGGTGTGCTTGATTTTTGTTGTAGCAGGTCTCACTGCTGCGTTCTCATACTACGCCACTCCGAAGGCGCAAAGAGTAGGCTATCAGCCTGATCAACCCATTGATTATGATCATGCTCTGCACGTTGATCAGCTCGGGATGGATTGCCGCTACTGCCACAGTTCGGTCGACAAATCGGCGTCTGCCGGTGTGCCTACAGCGAACACTTGTTGGAATTGTCACCAGCACGTTCAAAAGGGAAGCCCGAAGCTTGCCCCGCTGCGTGCTGCGATGGGTGTGGACGAGGATCATGCTCCTATCGAAGGTGCTGTGAAGAAGCCAATCAAGTGGGTGCGTATCCACAAGTCGCCAGATTACGTCTATTTCAACCATGCCGCACACGTCAATCGCGGGGTGTCATGTAAGTCATGTCATGGTGACATCCACAAGATGGAGAAGGTGCATCACGACAAGAGCTTAAGCATGGCATTCTGTCTCGACTGCCACCGTGAGCCAGAAAATCACCTTCGGCCTCTCGAAGAGGTATACAACTTAGACTACAATGCTGAGAAGTATCTCCTCGAAAACGAGATCAAAAATGAAGAAGGAGAGCGTGTTACCACCCAGAAAGAGTTCGGCGAGTTACTGAAGAAGAACTGGAGTATTCACCCCAAGGAAAGCTGCGCGACCTGTCACCGCTAATCGGCTTCCCTAAATGCTAATACAACGCTTAAAAGTCAAAGCTTTAGCACTAATTCACAACTTTCTAGATATACCTATTTCCCAATAAGCACATGAGCAACCGGAAGAACAACCAACCAGATTCAGCTGTTAACGCCCCAAGCAATGGGAGCACCAAGATCTGGCGAAGCCTCGGCGAGCTTGAGAGCACAGAACGCTTTCAAGATGCGCTGGATCGTGAATTTGTTGATGGCAGCGCCCAAATGGAAACCGAAGAGGAGCGTGAAGTCTCCCGCCGATCTTTCATGAAGCTAATGGGCGCTTCTTCGGCCCTCGCTGGCATGGGTCTTGCCGCTTGTCGCCGCCCCGAGAGCCTTATCGTTCCCTTTACCGAGTCACCAGAATGGAGTGTTCCTGGCAAGCCAGTGCACTTCGCTAGCTCAATGCCTCGTGCCAATGGAGCTGTGCCGCTCGTGGTAACCACTCACGACGGCCGCCCCACCAAGCTTGAGCCTAATAAGCTTTTTGACAAGCATGCTGGAACTGACTCATTCACGCAGGCTTCAATCCTGGACATGTATGATCCAGCACGCTCCCGCGATTTTTTACAGAATGGAGCCCAAGCAAGCCGCGCTGATTTTGAGAAGGCACTAGCTGATATTGCTGATCCATCCGCTAACATCGGTTTCGTCTTTGGTGACGATGTGTCACCTACCCGCAGTCGTCTGATGCAAGAGCTGAAAGCGAAGTTCGCTGATGCGAGGTTCTTCCAGTATGAGCCACTTTCCGGTGATGCTCGCAAGCAGGCAAATGCAGCGGTCTTTGGTGCTGATGCAGATGTCGTGGTCAATTTCTCACGCGCTAAAGTCGTTCTCTCACTTGATAGTGATTTCCTCGAGCTGGACCAGCAAGGTTCAGTGAGCGGATTCTACAAGAACCGCTTCATCGAAGGCGCAGGCTACGACAAGAAAGCCAATGCAAAGGCAATGAACCGCCTATACATTGCGGAGGGTGGATTCAGCCTCACAGGTGGCATGGCCGATCACCGCTTGCGCATTGCCCCAAGCCAGGTGCCAGCCATCGCGGCTGAAATCGCCAACCAGCTGGGCGCGTCAGTGCTTGTCAAAGGAGGTATCACGCTATCAGCTACAGAGAAGCAATGGGCCGCAGAATGCGCCAAGGATCTCAAGGCAAATGCTGGTAAGTCAGTCGTGCTGGCAGGCTCGCGCCAGTCTCGTGAGCTGCAGGACCTCTGCATTACCATTAACTCACTTCTTGGCAACTACGGCAAAACGCTCAAGGCGGTCAACTCTGGTCGCGGCAACCTGGGTGATATGAAGTCCCTAATTTCTTCGCTTAACAAAGGTCAGCTTGACGCTGTTATACTGCTGACTCCTGGTAACCCAGTCTACGATGCGGATGGTTTTGCTGAAGCGGCTAAGAAGACAAAGTTGATTCACCTCGGCCTGCGCAATGACGCCACCGCGAATGCGGCAGATTGGCACGTTCCCGCGGCACATTACCTAGAGAGCTGGTCTGATGCACGTACTAGTAATGGTTCATTGGCTGTGGTGCAGCCTCTCATTTTGCCGCTTTATAATGGAGTTTCTGAGAATGATCTTTTGTTGGCACTCCTTGATGGTAAGTTGTTTGATTCATCCAAAGATGGTGAGACAACATCAGTTTCCTACGATGCGGTTCGCAAAACTTTCGCTGCATTGGCCGATGGATCGGATAAAAGTTGGCTCAAGTTCCTGCGCGATGGTTTCTGGAAAGATTCATCATTTGCAGCAGCTACAACGCTCAACGCTGTATCGCGCCAGACCATCAATCTGCCCTCTGCGCCTAGTAAGGGAAGTTTGGAGGTCGTTTTTGCTACTGACGGCTCCATCTACGATGGTCGTTATGCAAACAACGCTTGGTTGCAGGAAGCACCAGACCCAATCACTAAGGTTTGTTGGGATAACGTTGCGGTAGTTTCTCCGAAAACAGCGAAGGATTTAGGGGTCTACGATAAAATTCTTAAGCTTCAGCCTAAAGGCAAGGTGTATGGCATCGAGACAGAAAACGCAGGTGTTGGGCCTGACGGTGAAGGAAAAGATCACGCCAACCCTCTTGTCAAGGTGACGGTCAATGGCAGGGAGCTTGAGGTCGCTATCATGATTGGTTTTGGTCATGCAGATAATGTGGTCTCCATCGCTCTCGGCTACGGGCAAGGCTTTGACGAGCACGATGAGCTCAAGCGCGGTCCCAAAAACGAAAAGGATGTTAGCTTGGTGAGTGTGAACCGTGGATTTAATTCCTACGCGCTCCGCACCAATAACACTCCTTACCTTGCCACTGGTGCGAAGGTAGAGAGTGCTAATAAGCGCTACTCTATCGCTATGACTCAAGAGCACCACGCTATGTATGGCCGTGCACTTGCTCGTGAAATTTCCACCATGGAGCATGATCACCATGGCCACAAAGCTGATTTTGCAGCCCAGATCGAGGGAGTCAAAACTCAAGGCATGGACTCGCACGCGCCAGAAAACATATCTCTCTACAAGCAAAAGGGTAGTGAGACATGGCATGAAAAAGCTCAAGCAGACAAGCATCTCTACGATCAGCGCCAGCAGTGGGCGATGACTATCGACCTCAATAACTGTATCGGTTGCAACGCATGTTTGGTCGCTTGCCAGGCAGAAAACAATATTCCCGTTGTAGGCAAGGAGCAAGTTGCCATGGGTCGCGAAATGCACTGGATCCGGATGGATCGTTACTTCTCAGCCACAGATGGTGATGAGGACAATCCTGAGATGATTCCTCAGCCAGTTGCCTGCATGCAGTGCGAGTCGGCACCTTGTGAAACAGTTTGTCCAGTCAACGCTACGGTGCACTCCGAGGACGGTCTCAACACGATGGCCTACAACCGTTGTATCGGCACACGCTACTGCGCCAACAATTGCCCATACAAGGCACGACGTTTCAATTTCTTTGACTACAACAAGCGCAACCCACTGATCGAGAAGAACCTCTACAAGGGGCCTGGTGGTAAGAAAGCAGTTGGTGAAGCTCCACATCTGCAGCGTAACCCGAACGTAACCGTTCGTATGCGTGGTGTGATGGAGAAGTGCACTTACTGTGTGCAGCGCATTCAGTCAGCCAAAGCGAAAGTGAAAGCTAGATTGAAGAAGAAGGCAACCATCGCAGGGGGCTCATCTGTAGATGTGAAAATGGCTGATAGTGAACTTCGTCCTAAGTTGGACTCGGTTCGGGTAGCCTGCCAAGACGCGTGTCCGTCGAGCGCCATTACTTTTGGTAACTTACAGGATGGAGATAAAGCTAAGGTCGTTCGTTCGCGTAATTCTGCACGTAACTACGAGCTGCTTCACTACATCGGCACTCTGCCACGGACCACCTACCTTGCCCGCGTTAAGAATCCTAATCCGAGTATGCCGGGCGCCAAGGGAATTGGTCGCGCTACCATCGAAATGTATTAAGCGAGTAGCTTTTTACCCCCGAAACAATCACCAACTTCTAAATCATAATTTTCCATGTCGGATACTACGATCGAAAAAGACCCAAATAAACCTGTGATACCAGTCATGGAGCGTGAGAAGCTTATTCTCAACAACCGTTCCTACAACTGGATCACTGAGCGTGTTTGTGGAATCCTAGAGAATAAGCAGCCAGCTATCTGGTGGATGCTTTTCATTCCCAGCGTTATCATCGCCATTGTCGGTGTTGGCGGTGGCTTATTTTATCTTGTCTCTACGGGTGTCGGTGTCTGGGGAAACAGCAACCGCACCATGTGGGGTTGGCCTATTGTGAACTTCGTTTTCTGGATTGGAATTGGCCACGCTGGAACCCTAATTTCGGCGATTCTATTCCTGACGCGTCAAAACTGGCGAACTTCGATTAACCGTGCTGCAGAGGCGATGACTATTTTTGCGGTGGTCTGTGCGGGTATTTACCCGATGTTCCACGTTGGTCGTCTTTGGATGGTGTGGTTCCTCGCACCTATTCCTAACGCAAATGCGATTTGGCAGAACTTCAAGTCACCTCTGCTATGGGACGTCTTTGCGGTATCTACTTACTTTACGATTTCTCTTATCTTCTGGTATCTCGGCATGGTCCCGGATTTGGCGACTATTCGCGATCGAGCTAAGCCCGGGATTCGCAAGCTGCTCTACGGCATCTTTTCACTCGGATGGCGTGGTGGTAACCGCCAGTGGAGTCACTATGAGGTGGCTTACCTCTTGCTCGCAGCTCTCTCCACCCCTCTTGTTCTCTCGGTGCACTCGGTGGTGAGTTTTGACTTCGCGACTTCGGTAGTGCCTGGCTGGCATACGACTATTTTCCCGCCTTACTTTGTGGCAGGTGCTGTGTTTGGTGGATTTGCCATGGTGCTCACCATCATGATTCCAGCACGCTACATTTATGGATTACATGACTTGATCACGATGAAGCACATCGAGAACATGGCTAAGATCATTTTGCTGACAGGAACGATTGTTGGTTATGCCTACTTGATGGAGCTCTTTGTCGCGTTCTACTCGGGTGCCAAGTATGAGGGTGCTGCCTTCTTCTATCGTATAGCGGGCCCGTATTGGTGGGCGTATCTTGCGATGATGTCTTGTAACGTGCTATCGCCGCAACTTTTCTGGTTCCGTTATTGTCGTGAAAATCTCTGGATCGTTATGGGGGTCTGCATGGCCGTGAATGCTGGTATGTGGTTTGAGCGTTTCGTCATCATTGTCACTACGCTTCCTCGCATGTGGCTCCCCGGAGATTGGAAATACTACAACCCAAGCTGGGTAGATATCATGACGTATGTAGGAACGATCGGCCTATTCCTGACTCTCTTCTTACTTTTCCTTAAGTTCTTGCCCTGCATCAACATTGCAGAGGTCAAGTGGACTCTGCCACAGAGTGATCCACACCACGACGACAAGGAGGATCTTGATGATCAAGGTGCTGAGTCGAAAGCGTCATACCAGCAGGAACTTCCTGATACTACCTACTAAACTTCTCGTTTCATACTTTAACAAAAAAGCTTACACTGATGAATACCAAACGCGTATACGGCTATCTTGCCGAGTTCAAAAGTGCCTCCGCCCTCTATAAGGCGGCGGAAAAGGTGCGTGATGCAGGCCACAAAAAGTGGGATTGCTACTCGCCTTATCCTATCCACGGGTTGGATAAGGCCATGGGGATGAAAAAGTCGATTCTCCCTTATCTAGTATTCTGTGGCGGCACCCTTGGGATCATCACAGCCTTTGCACTCGCTTACACAACGCAGGTCGTTATCTATCCAACGGTCGTGCAAGCCAAGCCGTCTAATATCTTCACCACAGCTGCTTTCTTCCCAATCATGTTTGAGCTTACTATCCTGTTCTCAGGTTTTACCACGCTCTTTGGTTTGTTGGCGTTGATGGGCTTGCCCCGCCTCAACCACCCGCTTTTTGAAAGTCGCCAGTTTGCACGTACGACTGACGATGGATTCTTCATCGCGATCGAAGCGCGAGATCCTCAATTCTCCTCTGAGGAGACCAAGACTCTCCTCGAAGATGTCGGCGGCTCTAATATCGAACTCGTCGAGGAGCCTGCTTCCTAAAACGATTTTTCTCTTTTTTCCCGATACCATTACTTAACCAAAAACGGATAACTTATTTCTCATGCGCTATTTCTTTCTAGCATTTGCCCTGATCGTCTTATTGGTGATTAGTTTCTTCGGTTTCCGAGGCGACAAGTTCAGCGGCACCCCGTTGCGTTTGTTCCCAGACATGGATGACCAGGATAAAGTAAAAACCCAGAAGCCCAGTGAGTTCTTCGCTGATGGCTTGGGGTCTCGTAAGCCTGTTGCGGGGACTATTCCCCGTGGCTTTGAGCAAGGGGGTATATCCCAAGGCTTTGGCCAAGACCATAGCTTTGGCAACAGCATAAGCTACGTCGATACCGGCAAAATAGGTGATGCCTACGGTGATGGCATGCCATCTGAAATTGGCCTGACTGACGAAACTCGTGCAGGCTTTCTTCGTCACGGTAAGGAGCGCTACATCATTTCTTGTATGCCATGTCACGGTGAAGCTGCTGATGGTAAGGGCATTGTCGCGGTCATTGGTATCCCAGCTGTTCCTAGCTTAATGAATTTCCCCAAGCCAAATTATCCAGATGGCAAAATGTATGAGACGATCACCAAGGGCAAGGGCCTGATGAGTGGATACGGCTACAATATTCCCGTTAACGACCGATGGGCTATCATCGCCTACGTAAGAGCTCTGCAAGCGGCAAGCAAATCAGCCTCCAACTAGGCATTCTAACACCTTCCTAAACATTTCATTTTTTAAGTAACCATGGGTCACTTCATAACATCCAAAGACATTCCGGCTGACGGAGAGCATCTCAAAAAGGGAGCACTGAGTAAGTGGATTAACATCTGCGGTCTCGTTGCTCTTGTCGGTATCATAGCCAGCGTCTGGCTTTTATTTAGCGGTAATGAAGCAGCTAATACGGCATCTGATACGGTCGCCGGTCGTTATGCCTATTCATGGTTGTTTGCTTTTGCCTTTTTCATCAGTTTCTCCTTAGGCGGTGCGTTCTGGCTTCTCCTACACCACGTCTCCAACTCTGGTTGGGGCATCTCGGTGCGACGCTTGATGGAAAACCTCGCCAGTGTGTTCCCTTGGATGGGAATAATCGCCATTCCGTTTTTGTTTCCTCAAGTCCAGCAGCATTTATTTGAGTGGATGAATCGCCACCGTGAGGTGCTTGGTAGTGTGACCAGCTATGCCAACGCAAAGGAGGTTTTGCATCACAGCTACGGTCAATTCGACCACATGCTCTACGCAAAGGCCTTCTACATGAACTTGCCATTCTGGCTTGGTCGCATGATTGGCTACTTCGTATTACTTGGTGGAGCCATTTACATTCTCAAAAAGATCTCTCTTGCTCAAGACACTGACCCTGAGCCTGGCGTAGAGCGCCTCAAAAAATCACGCAAACTTTGTGCTGCTTTTCTTCCTATTTTCGCTCTTACCGCAACATTCCTAGCATTTGATTTGCTCAAGGCGCTTGATTTTAAATGGTTCTCCACGATGTATGGCGTTTACTTCTTTGCTGGCTGCGCCCTCAACGGCATGGCCTTGCTTATTCTTACTTCCATATTATTACGCAGAGCTGGCTACCTGCAGACGGTGATGAGTCCTGAGCATCACCACATCATGGGTAAACTCACATTCGCATTTGTGGTTTTCTGGGCTTACGTTACCTTCTCTCAGTTTTTCCTGATTTGGTATGCAAACATCACTGAGGAGACCAGCTACTTCTTGTTGCGCAACACGGGCAATTGGAACATTGCTAACATCGCATTGGTATTTGGCCATTTCGCTCTTCCTTTCCTGTTTCTTATTCGCCAAGACGTTAAGAAGAACCCAGCTCTGATGATCCCGATCACTATCTACCTGTTCATCTTACACGCGCTCGACCACTACATCATCGTGGCACCTGAACGTGGTCCATCACTCACTATTGCCAGTGAGGCTGGGGCATCTCTGCTTCCATCCGGAAGTGTCGTCTGGCTCGATATATTAGCCTTTGTCACAGTAGGCGCATTTTTCGTCTTTGTTTATCTTCGCACATTTACCAAGAATAGCCTCTATCCTTGCCGTGATCCTCGCATCCTCGAATCAGCTAACCTGTTTAACTAAGCGGTTAACCCACCTATTTAATCAAAGTATCACCTCTTCTTAAGGACCATGTCTAATCAGTTCTCAAATCACCGCGACACTCCGTTGCGCCGATTCTCTGCCTTCTGGTGGGGTCTCGCCTATTTCGGTATTTTTGGTCTCGTTTCTGCCCTTTTTTACTGGCAGTCCGGCTCACCTGTGGATGCTGTTGCTCAAGTTCGTGCCGCAGATCGCTACGAAGTCAGAGCTAAGGTAGACGCAGCACAAGCAGAACTACTGCCGGCTGCAGGAGTTACCGATAAGTTGACCAATGAGATAAAAGCTGGTCCACAAGCTACAGATCAATTCGTCCCTGGCTCAGAATCTCATAAGCGCGCTATGGAGCAACTCGCATCCGGCGGTGACGAGGGAGCTAACGAAGGCTTCAAGCTCTATACAGCCAAAGCATGTAACACGTGCCACGGGGCAGACACAAACAGACCTATCTCTCCAGCTTATCCAAAGCTTGGCGGTCAGAATGCTGAATATCTACTCGCACAAATTAAAGACATCCACAACGGGGTGCGCACCAACGGTGGCAGTGCTGTGATGAAGGGAATGACAACAGCGATGAATCTCACCGAAGATGAGATGAAAACAATTTCTGATTGGGTAGCGACGGCCGACAAGCCCGCTGTTGAGCTCACTGAAGGTGAGGGCAAAAACCTCTACATGGCAAAAGCATGTGCCACTTGTCACGGTGCAGACGCCAACACGCCAATCATGCCAATCTACCCACGTCTTGCAGGCCAAAATTCACAGTATCTCTATGATCAAATGAAAGCCATCAAGGACGGCACACGTGCCAATGGTCAAAGTGCAGTGATGAAAGGCATCATGGCCAACGTCAGTGAAGACGAAATGAAGATCCTCGCTGATTGGATCGCAGGTCAAAACTAAAACAATTTCCTACAAGAAAAACAATCATGTCCACTCAAAGTAACGCTCCCACCACTGAGGATATCGAGCTGCGTTCAGAGATCGATCGATCGCTTCGCCATCCTGTGATGTTCTTTTTTACCAGCGGAGCTGCCTGGTTGGCAGTCTCTCTTGTTCTAGGTATTATTGCCTCGATCAAAACACATAACCCAGCTTTCCTGGGCGAAGGTTCGTTCATTCAATACGGTCGCGCCTTCCCTGCGCACATTAACGCGCTTGTATATGGCTGGGGCGCTCAAGCTGCTTTCGGAGTAATGATCTGGTTGATGGCCCGTCTGTCGCGCCAACCTAGCCGTAATACGGGGACACTTCTCGTAGCAGGCCACGCCTGGAACCTTGCAGTAATTCTCGGAACACTGGGTATTCTATCTGGTCATGGCACTGGTAAGCATTGGATGGAATTCCCAACCTTCGTCTGGCCTCTATTGCTAGCCAGCTATGCGGCCATCGCAATTTGGGTTGTGATTTCTTTCCGCGTTCGTCGTGGTGATGATGCAGCTTATATTTCCCAATGGTATATTCTTGCTGCCTGTATTTGGTTTCCTTGGATCTTCCTGACTGCAAATCTCTATGTGAATGTTTTTGATGTGCACCCACTGATGGCGGCGGCGATCAACGGCTGGTACAGACAAGCCTTAGTTCTGCTGTTCTTCGTGCCGATCGGCATTGCCAGTGCTTACTATATTACTGCCAAAATAACAGCTCGCGCGGTTTACAACTATTCCTATTCTGCAGGAGGCTTCTGGGCACTTGCAATCATAGCTCCATGGGCAGGGTTTCATGCTGTGATGGGTTCTCCTATTCCGATGTTTTTGCAATACACTGGAGCCGCGGCCTCTATGCTTGCTGCTGTGCCACTCATTTTTGCAGGAGTTAACGTTTTGAAGACAACCGCAAGTAATTCTGAAGCCCTAGCGCATAGCCCATCACTACGTTTTACTGTAGCGGGAATTTTTGGAATGATCGCAATGGCAATTCTCGGTGTTATACTCGCTCATCCAGATGCGATTCGTTATTCTCAGTTTAGCCTCGCAGGCTACGGTTACGACATTCTGGCACTCTATGGCTTCTTTAGTATGTGCATGTTTGGTGCCATCTACTTCATCGTGCCACGTGTGACACGTCGTGAGTGGCTATCGCGCCGCCTGATTCGCACCCACTTCTGGTTTTCCGTTTATGGTGTTCTTTTGATTCTTGTGTTCTGCACATTGTTGGGTTCTTTCCAGCAAGGAGCGGCCCAAGAAAATTTCAACCAGCCATGGAAGCAAGCGGTCAACAGCACCTATCCTTATGCGGTGGGGACAACATTCGCATGGGTTGCCATTCTGTGGGCAAACATTTTCTTCTTCATTCACCTGACACTGATGTGGTTGCGACTCGGCCGCCGCAGTTCGCACCCAACCTTGTTGAATCGTGATCATTCTGCTCTTGGTCCACACGGAGCAGAAGGTGACATCGACGAACTAGAGAGCGCCCAAGCCTAAAGCTTCAACTAACTTTAAACTGATAACTTCAAATTAAGTCCATGACCTTGAAATCTTTTCTCATCGGAATGTTCGCCAGCTTCGGCTTGGCCTGGCTCTGTATGATCGCTATTCCCACGGCTAAGATGGCTTCGCTGCCACCTGTCAAAATGTCCGGCGAGGAGGATGCCGAGTTTTACCAGCGTAAGACCACAGGCAGAGTTCTGAACGGGGCTCAGATCTATGCAGCTAATGGTTGCTACACATGCCACTCACAGCTCATTCGCCCTACCTATCTTGGCAGCCAAATATTTCGTAAAGATGTTGCCGGTGTTTCAAACGCAGATGTTGATACAAGACGTGAGACACACTACGATGACTATCGCGGTGAAGAATACGCGCAACTTGGCCTTACCCGTATGGGACCCGATCTTAGTAATTACGGTTACCGCGCAGAAGCTTATGCAGCGAGAACTGGGATGACTGCCGAGCAATGGACGGTGGCCCACCTCTACAACCCGCGCAATGAAGAGCTTCAGCTTGGTGAGCAAGGTGAGGAAATTGATATGAGCTGGTCTAACTGTCCGTCACAGCTGCAGATGTTTGAAGACAAAGATCTTGTAGGGCAAGGCGACAGCTTAGCTATCAATATCAACACTACTGCGATGACTCAGGTCGTGCCGCGTGAGCAGGCTCGCGTGCTGACTGACTACCTATTGACCCTCAAGCGAGACTCGGCACTTCCTGAGAGCATGAACAATGCTCCTCAAAATGCTGGGGCCGCTGCCACCAAGTAAGTTTCCATTCTAATTCTTTAATTTCTCTTTCTTAATACCATGTCCGACCCATCTACTAGCAAACCGGATCTCGAAGATGATACTAATGTGAGCGTTGATGCCGCTGCGGTGAAGCGCGAGAACCAAATGTTTACACAAGGATCAGAGCCCATTTCCCTATGGGTTATTCTGGGAGGTGCTCTTGTTCTCTTGATTGCTGGCGGTGTTATTGCTGGCAGCCTCTTCGATTATAACAACTACGTAAAACCTGGATATGTTCGTGCGACCGCCCCTGGCGCAGCGAGCACCGCAACTCTCCCGAAGACTGCGATGGAAGCCTATTTGAAAATTGGCAAGAAGGCCTACACCGCATGTGCAGGTTGTCACCAACCAGGGGGTGAAGGCAACGCTGCATACCCACCACTAGCTAATTCTGAGTGGGTAACAGGCACCAGCCTGCGCCCAGCCATGATCATTCTAAACGGTCTTCACGAGGCTATCACTGTGGATGGTAAGGTTTATAATGCAAACATGCCGAGCATGGGCTCAGGTATGGATGCCAAACAACTAGCTGGAGTTCTCAACTATATCCGTAACAGTTTCGGTAACTCCAGTGAATCTCTCATCAGTCTCGAAATGGCGCAGAATGCTCTGGATGTCTCTAAAGAGCGTAACGGGGGGCAGGTGACTGCTACCGAGCTCAACGCAGACTACAACATTGACCTGGTAGGCACAGCACTCGATCCGGACACACTGGTCGACCCCAAGACACTGTTGCCGTTCGAATCTAATGAATGACACTCTCTGATTTGACAATCACATCAAGTCGATTACCTATCTTACACAACCATCAATCACATCAATCTGACTTAAAATCAGACATTACACATCCGTCATGAGCGATAACCACGACAACCACGACGATCATCACGATCATCACAATCCTGGATTTATTCAGAAGTACATTTTCTCAACCGATCACAAAACAATTGGTCTTCAGTATGGCCTTACAGCGATGCTGTTTTTGTTGTTCGGATTCTATCTGATGATGGTGATGCGTTGGAGTATCGCGTATCCGAATGAGCCCCTACCCGCATGGATGAGCTGGCTCTTTACAGAAGACTGGAAAGCTCAGTGGCTGACCGAAGGTAAGCTGCCGGGCGAGACCTACAATATGTTCGGTGCTATGCACGGAACCATCATGGTTTTCCTGGGCATTGTGCCACTTGGTTTTGGGGCATTTGGTAATTACGTCACTCCGCTGCAAATTGGTGCTCCTGACATGGCGTTTCCTAAGCTAAACATGGTAAGTTACTACCTCTACCTAATTGGTGGAATTATGATGTGTGGTAGTTTCTTCATGGAGTCAGGCGCCGCCAAATCAGGTTGGACAAACTATCCTCCGCTCTCGTTTTTTGCTGACGCCCAATATCCGCATCAGTTCTGGACAGGCCAGACGCAATGGTTGATGGGACTTGTGATGCTGATTTCATCATCCCTGCTGGGATCGGTGAATTTCATTACTACAATCATCAACCTGCGTGCCAAAGGGATGACCTGGATGCGCATGCCGTTCTTTGTGTGGGCGATGTTGGTAACTGGTTTCCTGCTTCTGCTATCTTTCCCGCCTCTCGAAGTTGCCGGAATCATGCAGGTGGTTGACCGTATGTTCGGCTCAAGCTTCTTCCAGCCATCCGGTCTTTATCATCAGCAGATTGGCCTTGCTGATGCATCAGGTGGAGGAAGTCCGCTACTGTATCAGCACCTTTTCTGGTTCCTTGGACACCCAGAGGTTTACGTGCTGCTGCTTCCCGCAATTGCCTGCGTCGCCGAGATTATCCCAGTCAATACGCGTCGCCCGATTTGGGGATACAAGTCGATGGTGTATGGCGTGCTGGTTCTTGGTTTCCTCTCCTTCATTGTTTGGGCTCACCACATGTATATGACTGGCATGGGGCCAGCTATCTCGACATTCTTCCAGACGACGACTACGCTCATTTCAATCCCATCGGTGATCCTGTTGACCTGTCTGCTGATTTCTCTATGGGGCGGATCCATTAAGTTTACCCCTCCGATGATGTGGGCCTGTGCATTTCTGCCTATGTTTGGTATCGGAGGACTGACTGGTCTACCGCTTGCCTTCAACTTAGTGGACCTCCACCTGCACGATACTTACTATGTTATTGGGCACTTCCACTACGTTGTGGCGCCTGGTATTTTGTTTGGCTTCTTTGCTGGGATTCATCATTGGTATCCGAAGATCACGGGGCGCTACACCAGCCGCACGCTTAACCAGCTTCACTTCTGGCCATCACTCATTTTGATGAATACCCTTTTCTTTCCAATGTTGATTCAGGGTATGGCAGGCTTCCACCGTCGCTGGTACAACGGAGGTGATGCATACCTCACTACTGACCCTGACAGTGCCAACGTATTTGGTAAGACGATTGCGGAATATATTGATCTTAACATCATGATGTCTTGGTCTGCGTGGTTGCTTTGTGTAGCTCAGATACCATTCATCATCAACATCTTCATTTCCCTCAAAACTGGCAAAAAGGTTGAGAGCGACAACCCATGGGGTGCATGCTCTCTTGAGTGGGCTACGCCAACGCCTCCGGGCCATGGTAACTTCCTTGAAGAGCCTGTTGCTTACCGTGGACCATACGAATACGCCCGCCCTGAAGTAGACGAAGACTTCTACGCCCAGTGGAGAAAGCCCGTGGACAAAACCGAAGAAGGCTAAACTAATTATTTATCACCCAACACTCTAGCACATTTTCTCATGGAAATTCCTTTCGTAGTAGAACCCCGGAAAGACACCGGGCTGAACAACTCTAAAATCGGTATCTGGCTCTTCCTCGCATCCGAGGTTATGCTCTTTGGCGGTCTCTTTTCTGGATATATTTTCCTGCGTATTTACGCAGATTATCCATGGCCTGAGCGGACTTTGCCTGTGCTGCCTGGTCTCATTAACACGTTCATCCTGATTGGATCTTCGGTCACGGTGGTCTTTGCATGGGTCTCCCTCAAGCTTGGGCAATGGCGAAAGTTCCAAGTCTACATGGCAATAACTATTGTTTGTGCAGCTTTGTTCATGGTGCTCAAGGGGATCGAGTATAATGCCAAATTTGCTCACCAAGCGATTCGCTTAGATGACTACACAGTGGTTGAAGGTCACGCGCACCCGCAGGGAGGTAGTCACGATTACCACGCGCCCAAGAAGAACTTCAACATTAGCGCTGAGTCAGTTCAGATCAATCTAAGTCGCGTAGATGATGCTTACTATGAGGTCATGGGCAAACAATATGCTGATGGAGGCATGGTGCTCGCCAGTAAGCTTACTCTAAACGATGGCGATGTGTTCGAAAAAGGCACCGCTATCAGTAAGGAAGTCATTGATCAAGCAAAGGTCGATTATCTCGCTGCGGCTGCCAATAACAGTGAAATTGATATTGAGCTCGGCCGTGAAGCGTGGGCGGCGCTCAAGCCTAAGTTTCCGGGTAAGAGATACTATGAGGCGGTAGAGGGTAGCAAGACACTTAGTGAGGTGGTCTCTGCTTATACCAAAGAGCTCAAGAAGCAGCGCAAGGAGGATTATCAAACCACTACCCCGAATCTTACTTTCGTGCCGAGCACGGGATCTGCCAGTATTACCGTGAATCCCTACTGGGGAAAGCTGAGTAACCCTAAAGAGGGTGACAAGGGCACGCTTAAGCTTAAGGACGAGACTCTGATTTCTGGTGTTACAGCTGATAGCTCAATCGCCTTGGCCATTGATGGTATCGACTTCCGCCACACAGTGATGAAGGCGGAGGAAAAGGGGATTGACCCAGCAGCTGCGGTTGCCAATTCCTGGCTCCTGAAAGATGAGAAAATCAACAAAATCTGGAAAAAGCACGAGCTGATTACTAGTAAGCTCAAGGTATTGCTCGAGGAAGACGATCGTGAGCCGACTGAGAATGATATCTATCGTATCAACTGGCAGGAAATTGCTGGCCTACAGGAAACTGATATCGCTGATCTTGAGGCAATGGATTATCACGATATTCTTGCACTTTACCCTGGTGACGTTGAGGGCTTCGCCGGACCTGATCACAAGAAAATTCACTACCCAGAAGTCATTGTTCCCAGAGAACAAGTGCGCTTTGAGTCTGTCTTTAGTCCTCGCTGGAACACATACTACGCGACTTACTTCACCATCACAGGCCTGCACGGCTTACACGTTATTGCAGGAGCTTTAGTGCTAGCTTACTACTTATTCTTTGGACGCAAGATGTTCGAGCAGCGCCCAGAGTGGCTTGCCAATCGCGTAGAGGTTGGTGGTCTTTTCTGGCACTTTGTTGACCTTGTGTGGATCTTCCTTTTCCCGATCCTCTACCTCATGTAAGTGGTCCAATCACCTTTTCTAACTTAACAATTATTACCTAAAATGGCCGATTCACCTGAAGCGATCAAAAAACACATCAAGCTATACACCCTGATAGGTGCTGTTCTGTTTGTCTGCACACTTCTTACTGTTGCTGTTGCTAAATTCGAGTTCCTCGACTTTGGTCAACGTGGGTTCGATAGTGTGGATGCCATCATTGGCTTACTCATCGCCACCTTCAAGGCAACACTCGTCGCACTGATTTTCATGCACTTAAACCATGAGAAAAAAATGGTTTATTGGTTATTCGGTATGGGCCTCTTTTTTGCCTTTTGCCTAATGGCCATATTTGCATTTGCTTTTTCAGACCCTATTGAATTTCAAGCTTTTTTCGGAAGGTAACTTCAACCCAATAAACCATCAGATGTCTCTTAAAGGATTCCATATACTATTCATTACAGTTTCGACACTACTATGTATCTTTGTCGTGCTTTGGGCATTTGTATTCGCATCCTATTCTGAGATGAGCCTTAAGGTTTTTGGGGTAGTCTGCGCCATCATGGCCATTGTCCTGCCGGTCTATGGCATTCGTTTTTACCGTAAATCTCGCGAAATTTAATCAATAACACGTTCAAAACTATGACTTCTATTTTTGATATCACTGCTTGTTCCGTTTGTATGGGTACAGGTGAAGACCACATCGGTTCCGTTGCCGCTGGCTATGCCATGCTGGTTATGCTGCTCATCATTTTGCCAATGCTGGGCTCTATTATTTTCTTTGTTGCTCGCATGGCTAAGCGCGAAACAGCAAATCTTGACCCCTCTTTAAGCGACTAATTATTCCGCCAAGTAAACTTCATCATACACCACTTTTATGTCTATTCTTGATCTCTTAGGTAACCCTGGCAATAGCTCCCAGCATGGTGAGCAAGTAGACCAGATGAATGCCGTCATTCACTGGCTGATGCTGGTGCTTTTTGTGGGTTGGACGATCTTTTTCTTCGTCTGCCTGTTTAAGTTCTGGCACAGGCGCAACGCAAAAGCTTCTTACACGGGTGTCAAAAGCCATGTCTCTACACACCTTGAAATCGGGGTTGTTATTGTTGAAGCTGTTTTTCTGCTTGGTTTTGCTTTCCCTCTCTGGGCTGAGCGGACAGACACCTTTGATAGGGTTGTTGCGAACGACCCGGACGCTCCCCGTGTGCGAGTTGTAGGACAGCAGTATAGCTGGACTTACCATTACCCAGGTAACGACGGGATCTTTGGTCGCACAGATAACTCTCTCATTTCAGGTGACAACACTCTAGGAATTGATCCAGATGATCCTAATGGTGATGATGACTTCCTTTCTACCTCGATTCTGCGACTCCCCGTTGATCGCAACACTATCCTTCAAGTTTCCTCTAAGGATGTCATTCATAACTTTGCCATTGTTCCTATGCGTATCCAGCAGGACTGTATTCCAGGTAGTGAAATACCGATGTGGTTCAGGCCAGTAGAGAAAATCGAGACTTTTGTTGTGTGTGCTCAGCTTTGTGGCGAGGCGCATGCAAATATGAAAGGCAGCATGGAGGTGATTGATGCTAACGAATACTTCGAGTGGGCCAAGTCGCGCAGTGACGAGGAACTTGCCAAGAAGGTGAAGTAGTAATTTGTCGGATCATAATAAATGACTCATTGATAAGCAGTTCCGTGTATACGGAACTGTTTTTTTTTGTTTTAATATCACCAGTAGTGACATCATCCTTGCTACTTCTCGAAAACATCTCTATGGAATAATATGTTCTTCGTAATTTTGATATGAGTAAGAAAAAAGCAAAAGCCAAAGCCAAGGCACCAGAAACTTCGCCAGCCGCTATGAGTAATGCTGAAAAACTCTCATCATCAGAGCAAAACACAAACACGAGCACGAATACAAATACGACTTCATCTGGGACGACTTCATCTGGGAAAAGTAAGCCTACCATCTTGGTGGTAACTCCAGAAATTACTTATCTGCCCGAAGGTATGGGTAACATGGCACAGCGGCTCAGCGCTAAAGCGGGTGGTATGGCGGATGTTTCAGCCTCGCTCGTAAGTGCTCTCTACGACCAAGGAGCGGACGTTCACGTGGCTTTGCCTAATTACAGGCGGATGTTTAATGAGGGAGTAAAGAACGTCCACGACAGGGAATATGAGCGTGTCAGAGAAAATCTGGGTGAAGATCGTATTCACCTCGCAGAGGATCGTATCTTTTACCACCGCGATCAAGTTTACGCCGGTGAGAATTTGCTGATGGCTTTGGCCTTCATGCGTGAGGTCATCAACCATATCATACCGCAGGTTAAGCCTGATCTCATTCATTGTAATGACTGGATGACTGGGCTGATACCTGCCGTGGCCAAGCGACTGGGAATCCCTTGCTTGATCACAATTCATAATATCCATACTGAAAAAGTCTCAATGGCGGAAGTCGAGGATCGAGGTATTGATGTGGCTGAATTTTGGAATCACCTTTATTTTGAGAACCCGCCTTATTCATACGAGCAATCGCGAGAGGCGAATGCGACTGATTTGCTAGCGAGTGGTATTTTTGCGGCAGATCACGTGAACTCTGTAAGCACGACATTTCTCCATGAGGTGGTTGAGGGTAAGCACACATTTGTGCCGGATGCGATTCGTAATGAATTGTCTAACAAGTTACATGCTGGTTGTGCTACGGGCATTCTCAACGCCCCCGATGTATCATACGATCCGTCTACGGATCCGGCTTTAGCATTAAACTATGACGATACCAACGTCATGGAGGGTAAAGCGGCAAACAAGCGGATGCTCCAGGAGCGTTGCGGATTAAATATTGATCCTGACGCGCCTATCTTGTTTTGGCCATCTCGTCTGGATCCGATGCAAAAAGGATGTCAATTACTTGCTGATATTCTTTACCAGACGATCGCGGATTACACTGATATCGGCCTTCAGGTCGCCATCATTGCCAATGGTTCTTTCCAACAGCATTTCCGCACTATCCTTGATATGCATAACTTGCATGGGCGTGTTGCAGTTTGTGATTTTGATGAAGGCTTTTCTCGCCTTGGCTATGCGGGGTCAGATTTCATGCTCATGCCTTCTCGTTTTGAACCCTGTGGCCTGCCTCAAATGGTGAGCCCTAAGTATGGTACGTTGTCAGTGGTTCATGATACTGGCGGTATTCATGATACGGTAGAACACATGCACCATGATTGCAGCATGGGTAATGGATTCAGATTCCAACACTATGGTCCAGAGGGACTGCGATGGGGCATTGATGAGGCGGTTGGGTTTTATCGTCGTTCAACAAGCCGGAAGGAGGTGACGCTCTCACGTATTATGCGTGAGTCAGCTGAGCGCTTTAACCACGAAACTACCGCTTCCGCATACATTAATACTTACGAGAAAATGCTTGGCCAGAAGGTTGGCAGGTAAGTAGGTTGATGAGGTCGAGCTTTGTTCATCTTGCTCATGAGCCTAAAATAGGCTCCGCTTGTGTTCTAGAGATTTTATGATGTCTATCAAAACGATTATTACTCACCCGGGAGGTGCACACAAAGATGACTTTCTCGCCTGTAGCCTGATGGCGTCTGTGCATGGTGTGCCAATCGCACGGCGCGATCCAACAGAACAAGAGTTGGATGACGCTTGTGTTTGTGTCATTGATGTGGGCGGCAGGCACGAGCCTGAAAATAATAATTTCGATCATCATCAATTTCCACGCGACCACAAGCCCACATGTGCACTGTCGCTGGTTCTTCAGCACCTTGGCATCTACGAGGATGCACAGATGTTTTGTGACTGGTTGGAGCCTGCTGAGTGGTTTGACTGCCGCGGCCCTCAGAAGACGGCTGAGTGGCTTGGTATTGGGCGAGATGTTGTTGGTAAGTTAAACTCCCCGATTGATATGACGATGCTGCGTCGTTTTGCTCAGAGCGCACCAAACGGTGAACTTAAGCCAGGAGATCATGTGTATGAGCTGATGCGTTATATTGGTGGGGACTTATTGGAATATCTTCATTCTGTGCGTAGCAAGTTGGACAGCATTAGCGTGCATGTCGAACGTTGGCAGCTTGATTCTAATGGAGATAGCTTTGATGTTTTATTTCTACCGCGTAAGGACTCAACGCTGGATGATGTTTCTGGTAGTTTGGGTCGCTATATCATGGTCAATGAGCTGCATGAGGAAATATCAGCTATTGTTTATCCAGATAGCCGAGGCGAAGGTTTTGGACTTGCTCGATTCAATGATCACCCGAGAATTGATTTCACGCGAGTAGAAGCTGCTGAGGATGTTCACTTTGCACACAATAGTGGCTTTCTCTGCAAGACCAGTGCTACTGAGCAGGATCGCCTGCGGGAGATTCTTACTCATGCATGGCAGTAACGCTGCCTGTTCAGTAAGATAGCGGGTCAATTCTTGAGAAGAGCCTTGGGGGGGCTTCGTAATTCGTGTATGAAGAGACTCATGAAAGTATCTATCTGCCGTGTTTTGCTGTGCCTTTTAATGGTGTCTTCTTTTGTCGGCGCTGCTCAGCGAGTTAATCTAGGTGATTTCCTATTATCGAGGTCTCCAGCTACAGCACCCTCGACCAAATCAAGCTATAGTATGCTAGGTGAGGTGGATTTTGACACGGCGGCAGGAGGTTTTTCTTATGAGAGGTTTGAGCTAGATATCCCATTCAATGCGCCTCACTATGTTAATGATAATAATGCGTTTATGGTGGGTATGGACTACAAGGCTACTTGGCTTGATTCAGATACCATTATTGGTGATACCGATCTGCATGACTTTCGACTCAAGCTGCGGTGGATGTATCGTCAGCCCGGTAGTAAGTGGTCTTGGATGACACTCATTCAACCAGGATTGGCAACCGACGGTAATAGTGTCGATATGGACGATTTTTCAGTGAATGGTCAAGTTGGTTTCCGCTATGCCGCCTCAGCTGATTTGGCGTGGATCGGTGGCGTGGTCTTCTTTCAGAACTCAATGGAGACACGGGTATACCCAGGGATTGGTTTTCAGTGGCGGCCAAACGATGACTTGTTGGTGCGGCTCGCGGGTCCGAATTTTAAGGCTTCATGGCAACCGAACGAAAACTGGATTATCCATGCTGTTGTCGCGTCTGGTGGCGCTACATGGAATGTCGAAGAGGCAGGCGCAGATTTTGATGTGCGCCTGCGTAGTTATTACGCCGCTGTCGGTATAGAGCGCCAACTCTCTGAGAAACTCTGGCTTGGACTCTGGGGGGGGATGACCTTTGCCAATGAATTAGAGATAGATACATCATCAGGCACGAGCGTTTTTGAAGATGATGCCGATTCGGGCTGGTTCATGAAGCTTGGTCTCCGCAGGATAGTCTGGTAGCAGGATTTGGCATGCTCATGCCATCCCACTAAGACAACAAAAAGCCCAACCGATGTTTGCAACCGGTTGGGCTTTGTTTTAAAGTTTGTTTGGTGATGATCTAGCTTGCCTCAGCGAGCTTCACATTGACGCGACGGCCATTCTTGTCGAAGTAGACGTTGCCATCAACACGTGCGTGGATGGTGTGATCCTTGCCCATGTAGACATTGTTGCCTGGGTGCCACTTGGTGCCACGCTGCCGGATGATGATGTTGCCAGACACGACTGTCTCGCCACCGAATTTTTTGACGCCAAGACGCTTGCTGCGTGAGTCGCGACCGTTTTTAACGGAACCTTGTCCTTTCTTATGAGCCATTGTTCTAAGTAGTTGAGATGATTAAGTAGCTATGGTTAGCTAATACTGGTGATTTCCAGCTTGGTGAGGTGACGACGGTAGCCTTTGGTCTTGTGGTAACCTTGACGGCGTTTGAATTTGAAAGCGACGCCTTTTTTACCGCGGAACTGGTCTACTACCTTGGCGGTAACTGCAGCACCTGCCACTGTAGGTGTACCTACGGTAGTTGATTTACCATCGTTTGTAAGGAGAACTTCCTCAAATTTTGCTTCGGAACCAACTTCAGCGTCGATTTTCTCGACGTCGAGTTTGTCACCTTCTTGAACGCGGTATTGTTTACCACCTGTTTTGAAAACTGCGTAGGCCATGGGATTACTCCTTGTGGTTGCTTGGGTTGCTAATTGTCGCCGGGGCACACCATGTGCACCGTGCGGGGCGGGAATTCACCACAATCCAGCGGCTCGGGCAAGTATATTTTTTTAAGAAAGTGAGCAATGTCACTCATGGGCGCCCAAATATAAGCTATGGAGCGGTCAGAGCTTGTCCATTTTGCGATGGTTTTAGGCTCAAAAGGAAGGGGGCGGCGGTGCTAGCCCATGTCGTAGCATCTTCGTAGCTACTGGCATGCTCTTTCCAGCAAGTTTGTAACATATCTGTATTAATGACCCCGGGATTGAGTGCTACAGCACCGATTTTGGTGGGAAGTTCTTGGGCCAGAGCTTGGGTTAGACCCTCGATTGCCCATTTACTGGCACAGTAGGGGGCCACCTCGGGAGAGGTGGATCGACCCCAGCCGGAAGAGAGATTGACGATCATGCCGCGGCCATGATTGATCATCATGGGAACAGCATGCCTGATCATACTGGCAGTGCCATTGATATTAATCGCTGTTAGGCGGTCAAATTCTTCTGCGGATACTTGCCACAATGGGGCTGGCTCATTAACAATAGCCGCATTGTTGATGAGGAGGTCTGGGGGCCCCGTGATTGAATTTGCCTCATGGCAAAAAGCGGCTACTTCGTCATCATAAGCTACGTCGACTTTTGAGAAGAAGTGCGGAGCAGGGAAGTCTCGCTGGAGCTGCTCGATGAGCTTGCCGCGTCTGCCGCAGCCCACCACCGTATGTCCAGCAGCAGTAAATTCATCGACCAAAGCTCTGCCGAGTCCGGAGGTGGCCCCGGTGATCCAGATGGTTTTTGAAGACATGGTTACCGACGAGATCTTATCAAGCAGCGATGATCAATTAGCTTTTGCCAAATTCGGCAGCAATACTTTTTGCAGATGCTACGGTATTGCGATGAAGTTTGGCGGTGAGTCCAGGGTGCCTGTTGTATCCACCCCCATACAGGATCGCAAGTGGTATACGGTTTCTGAGAAAAGCACGAATAATAGTGTCGTCCCGACGCTTCATGTCTGCGACGTTGAGCATCATTGTTCCCAGTAGATCGTTAGAGTGATTGTCTGCACCAGCCACCCAGATCACCAAGTCTGGGTTGAAAACATCGAGTGCGCTGGCAAGCGTGCTAAATAGTTGCTTCAGATACATGCCGCCCTCGACATAGCGCACAGTTTCGACATCCATCGACCCTTGCACTTTGCTCGTTGTCGATGCGGTCTGTCCGACGTGAATGGAGTAGGTGAATACTCGTGGATCGTCTTGTAAAAGGCTATTGGTGCCATTCCCTTGATGTGCATCGGTGTCAACGATCATGATTCGGATACCGGGTTGGTATTCCTGCAGGTCACGCACGGCGATGGCTACGTCATTGAATACGCTGAAGCCTTCGCCGTGTTGTTTGAAGGCATGATGAGTGCCTCCCGCTAAACAAACAGCAACTCCCTCTGCGAGTGCAGCGTGGCATGTTTGCCGTGTTGCTTCTGCTTCGGTGGCACATCTTGCGTAGAGTTGCGGGTTTGCAGGGAGACCAAGGGCGAGTTGTTCTTTCCGGTCTAGCTTACCGTAATAGATTTTCGATAGGTATTGGTCGTCGTGGACGCGCTTGAGGACATGTAAATTGGTCTGTGAGACGTCAATGATCTCCTCAGGCCTGAGGATGCCATTTTGTAGAAGCATCTCCCGACTGGTGGAATATTTGTCGCCCTGGAAGGGGTGAGATGCTGGTAGGTCCAGCTTGAGGTCGATGTCCGAGGAATAAAAGCAGCGCATTAGGTTGTTTCTAGATGTCTCAATCTAGATTGAATGGCGACGGAGGAAAGTGCGAAATTGCTCTAATCTCATTTTGTGTTATCTGCCACCCAGTCCACGGTAGCGTGATTTGCTCCATTTCAAACCATCCATGTATTCTAGGTTTTTGCCGTGCATATCGATTAAGCTTTGCCACATCGTAGTAGCATTCTTGTAGAAGGCGACTGCGTCTGATTTTAAGCCTTTGTTCTGAGCGGTATAACCAAGATCTCCATAGAGGTAGGCCAGCGAGCGGCGAAGGCCGACTTCTTTTTGTTGTGCTCCTTTTTTGAGTAGCTTTTGCATTAATTCAGCAGCCTGCTTTCCCTGTGCTAGTTCATTCTTTGTATCGCTTGTATCGCCATAGAGACCGGCTCGTTGCCAGTGAAAGACAGCAAGCCGATACAGAGGTTCACTAGCTTCAGGATGATTTTCAACGACTTTGCTGACGATACTGATGGCCTGCTCTAGTAACTTTGCTGCTTCTGTTCTTCTTCCCAAATCGCGTAATAGTATCGATCGCAGGCCCATCGCTGTTGCTTTCTGCATCGAAGCCCCATTCGGACTGGTATCATCGTTTGATAGTCCGGAGAGAAGTCCTTCAGCAAGCTTGAGCTTGGCGGTGCCTGGAGTGTCGTTGCCAGCCTGCATTTCTGCCTCAGCGGATAAGAGTTCAATTCTGGCAAGATCGACCTTTGCGAGAGAAAGCTTGGGATTCTTTTTTAAGATCGAGCGCAGGTGGTCAGCTGCTTTGCCACGTAATTTGGTAGCATCATCAAATAAATCCATGCTCTCTGCAATAGATGCCGATTTGAGCGCATACTGAGAAATTCTGGCTCGAATGGTGATGTGTTCTGGGAGTGCTTCATGGATGTTTTCGAGGTCCTTGAGCGCTAGCTGAAAATGCTGCAGAGCCATCTCAGGCTTCGTTTCCTCGATAGCGTAGCCGTCTATTATTTGCATGACGGCATTAATCCGGCGAACTTCGTTAGCATCCCCACCTGAGATAGCTTCAATGTTCTTACGTGCCTTGGGTAAGATCCGCTTGGCGAGCTCGTTATCTTTATTTTTGAATGCTTGCAGTAAACAGATGAGGCGTGCTCTTGCTATGCGTGCTGCAAACTCAGTTTTTTGTTCGGTTAATTCTGCAGCTTGAGCCTCGGCTTTATCAACCCAAGCATCGGCCGAGGAGGTTTTGCTGCGATGGATTTCAAGTTCAGCAAGCTGAATCAGAGCTGCGGTTCGCATCAGTGAGGCTTCTTGGTCTCCTTCAAGAAGTTTGAGAAGTCCGCGAAGCTCGTTCGTGATGATTTCGCTCGCAGGCTCGGGTGTTGAAAGTTCTGGGAAATCTTGATTGGTGGTTCGCATCAGCCACTCGACGAGGTGATCATTGGTTGCACTGAGGGCATTAAGCTGATTGAGAAGGCTAGCTTTGGATGTTGCTGCTTGCAACTGAAGCGCTTGCTTGCTGGTCTCGGTGTCTTGCTTTGCTTTGATTGCCATAGAGGCATTGGCCTTGGCGCCTTTAGTCTCTTGTTCTAATGAGGATAATTTTTCGTTGTAATCGTCTAGGTCAGAGCCGCGCTTATATTTCTGATGCGCTAATAGCCCATACAGTAATACGCAGACAAAGATGCATGCTCCAGCTAGTGCAAGAGAACCCACCATCGCAAAGTTGCTGATGCGAGCACGCTTCAGGAGCCCTGCTTTTTCATTTGCCGCTCTGGCATCAGCATCAATGTCATCCCATGCCCTGAGGACTTCGTTCATGTCGCTGTAGCGCTCCTCGGGATTTAGGGACAGGCATTTGTGGATAATGCCACGACGTTTACGCTCCAGAGCATCGCTTGCTTCACTACTCCAACCTTCTAGCTCACGATGTTCAAGACGCTCAGCAAGTTTGATGAGGTCAGCCTCAATACCCGTGACATGACCCTCGCCTGGCTTTGGTGCCACTTGATGAAAGGTGGCCTCACAACGTGGGAATTTCCCCGTTAGTAATCGGAAGGCGATAACGGCAAAGGCATAATTATCCCAGGCATAACCTTTGCCTTCGAGATAGCCATCTGGCTCACGAAGTTGCTCGGGTGGGGCGTAAAGCAAAGCGTCAGTGAATGGCAACATGCTGACGCCTGGCATTTGGCCCATTGCAAAATCCGTTAGGCATAGGCTGTCGTCTTCATTGAAGAAAACATTGCCTGGCTTGAGGTTGCCGTGTGCAATTTTACGTTGATGCATTTCTCCCAGGGCGCGGGCCAGTTGCTCAACAACAGGCCATGCATCTGTTTCTGGGTAGTTATCCAAGCGATCTTGCAAAGACCTGATGGCGATGGTCAACTTGTCTTCATCAACGTCGGCGAGCATCGGCATGATCATGCAGCTGCTACCTTGTTTGGAGGCTTTCCAAACAATGGGGATTACCGATTTCGGATATGATCCGTTTTGAAGCCGCCTTACCATATTTTCGATCAGAGGCCGATTAACGGCTATGGCATTGAACACACGAACGGCGTACCACGTCGTTGCCGGCAGCGTGGGTTCGCTTTCTTCAAGATCGCGGGCAATAAAAATAGAACCGCAAGCGCCTTCGCCAACAGGGCTCAGGACTTCCATTCCTTCTATTTCTGGCTGCACCATGGCTAAAGTTTGTAGCCCTATGGCCGGTGATGACCAGCTAAAGTTTGTGTGTTTTTTTGATCTGCTGTGCGGTGTAGCATTTGCGCGCCATGATGATGGTTAAGCCTTTGAGGCGCCGGCTTGATCAAAACGAGGGTCTATGGGATAATCAAACAGCGAAGGAATACTCATTCTTTAATATGCCGGCTAAAAAAAACAAATCCGACAAGCCCTTAGAGGGAAAGGCTCTCATTAAAGAGGTGTGCCGTCGTATACGTGTTGCGCGTAGTTATTGGGATGCGCATAATAATCGGGCGTGTAGGGGGGAGCGCGAGAAGGCCATCAAGCTCTACGAGACCTTGGATAAAATGCAGCGTGAGCAGGTGCCACAGGTGCTGCGGGTATGGTTGCGATACCGCAGTGAGAAATACTTTGGCAAGAGTGGTAAATGAGGGGTTTGGCTAGGCCTTACTCTGCCCACTGATAGACTCGTATGTAGTCGACTTCTAGGGTTTGTGGGAATGCGCTGTCTGGTAATTGTCTCGAATTTTGCGTAGTAGCCTCAAAGAATCTACCATCGACGGCGACATTGAGGATTAAATGAAACGCTTGGTCGAAGGGGGCGGTTGCATTTTTTGGCGCTTGCTCGGAATACCACTGTTCTTTTTTGATCGTTTGGTAGGTCATTCCATTAACTGCCCAGCTGATTTGATCTTTGTTCCAATCCAGTGTGTATGTATGAAATGCTTGTGAGGCATTTCTCTCAGGGAATGAATATGCGCCCGATAAGTAAGTGTTTCTTGGCCATTGGCCGCCGAAATGAAGTGCCCCTGTGGTTTTAGCTACCTCGCTACCACGAGACTCAATAATATCAATTTCCCCTGATGATGCCCAGCCTCCATAGCGAGGTTGTGTGGGCAGTAGCCACACAGCAGGCCAGATCCCATGGCCATCGGGCATTTTGGCTCTGATTTCGAATCGGCCGTATTGCCATTGGGCTCGGTGCAGTGTTCTTATTCTGGCAGATGAATACGGTTGGGTCTTACCGTCCACGGTCGTGTGTGGATCACGGTAGACCGAGATGTTGAGTTTGCCGTCTTTGGTGTAGCAGTATTTCTCATCCGAGCTGTAAAATTGTCGCTCGTTGTTACCTCCACCATAGCCATTTTCCTCGCGCGCCCATTTGGCAGGATCGAGCTTTTGCCCATTAAATTCATCATGCCACACCATCACCCATTGCTTGGTCAGCTTTCTGAGCCGGTATTTAATATCACCACCTTCTGGTGTAGCTTTCACATAACGGTCTATGCTTTTGCCTGTGCCCACAATCGGTGCACCTACAGCTTCCCAGTTGGTATTGTGTTCTTGTTTTTGTTCAAGTTGGTAGTGAAGGTCGCTCTGAGTTTTGAGTGTTAGTCGATTGGCTGCTGTGACTTTGATCACTGCTTGCTCTGTAGATGATGCGCTGGCTTCAGCTCCGATGAGTTTCGGAGGTAAGTTGATGGCAAGGCTGATCACGAGTAGACGAATAAACATGGCTCTATAATAAAGGGGAAAGTTAATGATGTAGCCAGAGCTAAAAAGCAAGAATTGGAGTCGATCAACTACCCGTAGTTTGATAGTTTTTGCATCTCATGACCGAAGAACTCATCCAAGCAGCTAAAACAGAATTTGATCTTACTGATCCATCGCATCAAAAGAGCGTTTTGGATCTTACTGAACGTTTTTTAGATTTATTGAAGGATGGGGATATCGAGGACTTAAGAAATAAGTTGAGAGCAAAGGGTGTTCCAATGGAAGCGCGTATGGCGGGTTTATTGGCGAGTTCAAAAAAATGGATACTTGGAAATCAGCAGGCTAGAAAAGTGGCTGTCGTGTTTGCGATGTGGGGCGAGCAAAATCGTCTTTTGCCCAAGAGTGAGAATAACCCCAACGGTGAAAATTCTCTAGTGGCGAAGCTTGAGCAACTTGATTGGGCGACCAAAGAATCACCAATCGATTGGCATCTTTATGCGGTGGATGATGGCTGCCCTCACGGAAGTGGAGCCATCGCTAAGCGTGTAGCATCTGAGCATCAGCTCGGGGACAGGGTGACTGTACTTTCCCTCAGTGATGCTCTGCCTGCTAATGACGGGCCTCTGGCTCATCTTGCCTCTGCTGATGATTCCCGCAAGGCCGGTGCGATTATTATGGGCGCGATGAGCGCCATTGATGACGGCGCTGATGCGGTCGTTTATACGGATGCTGATAATTCAGTACACCTTGGGCAGATTGGTTTGTTGTTGCAGCCATATGTTGATGCAGCAATACCTGTGGTGTTGGGTGATCGTAAGCACTCTGACTCGGTATTGGTGAAAGAGGGCGCTCGTTGGGGGATTGGTATCAAGGTATTGCGCCACATGCAGAGAATGATTGGGCATGCTGTTTTTTCCCAAGGCATACTTGATACTCAGGCAGCGTTTAAGCTTTATGAGAGCAAGTTGCTTAAGGAGATGATTACGGAACCTACCGTTTATGATTTTTCATTTGATACAGACTGGATA
>CBFHKM010000009.1:11469-33112 GCA_965656385.1 Oceaniferula sp. | reverse complement strand
AGCTTGCCGCCCGCTTTCCAGAGATTACTCAACGGGATGATTCTCTCTATTGCTTGTAAAATTAGGCATTAGATCGTTTCTTTCCAAGAATAGTTAAAAGAAGGTGTAGAGGGCAAATGCTCTTGTAGCTCAGGGGTAGAGCGCGTCCTTGGTAAGGACGAGGTCGGCGGTTCAAATCCGCTCAAGAGCTCCAGCCCGAGGCAAATTAACACTAAGAAAAACCAGCAACCCATTATTGGGTAACAAAAAAAACATAACACCATGGCTAAAGAAGCATTCGAAAGAAACAAGCCTCACGTTAACGTCGGCACCATTGGCCACGTTGACCACGGCAAAACAACTCTTACTGCAGCAATCACTACTATTCTCTCTGAGGCAGGTGGTGGCGAAGCTAAAGCATATGATGAGATTGACGCAGCTCCTGAGGAGCGTGAGCGCGGTATCACCATTTCAACAGCACACGTTGAGTATGAAACAGAAAACCGCCACTACGCCCACGTTGACTGCCCAGGTCACGCGGACTACGTGAAAAACATGATTACCGGAGCCGCTCAGATGGACGGTGGTATTCTTGTGGTATCAGCAGCAGACGGCCCTATGCCTCAGACACGTGAGCACATCCTGCTCGCACGTCAGGTTGGCGTTCCTGCGCTTGTCGTGTTCATGAACAAAACGGACCAAGTCGACGACGAGGAACTCCTCGAGCTCGTTGAAATGGAAATCCGTGAACTTCTTAGTGCATACGAATTTCCTGGTGACGACATTCCAGTCATCAAAGGTTCTGCCCTTAAGGCTCTTGAAGGTGACGCCGACCATAAGGCAAACATCCTCAAGCTCATGGAAGCTGTTGACAGCTACATTCCTGAGCCCGAGCGTCCAGTGGACCTAGACTTCCTGATGCCTATCGAGGACGTCTTCTCTATTGAAGGTCGTGGAACTGTTGCTACCGGTCGTATTGAGCGTGGCATCGTCAAGAAGATGGAGGAAGTTGAGATCGTGGGAATCCGCGACACACAAATTACTACCGTCACTGACATTGAAATGTTCCGTAAGCTTCTCGACGAAGGTCGTGCAGGTGACAACGTCGGCCTCCTTATGCGTGGTCTTAAGAAGGACGATCTCGAGCGTGGTCAGGTTATTGCCAAGAAAGGCAGCGTGACTCCTCACACCAAGTTCAAAGGTGAGATTTATGTTCTCAGCAAGGATGAAGGTGGTCGTCACACACCATTCTTTAGCAACTATCGTCCTCAGTTCTACTTCCGCACGACAGACGTAACCGGCAGCATCAAACTTCCTGACGGAGTTGAGATGGTCATGCCTGGCGACAACGTTGAGCTCGAAGTAGATCTCATTACCCCAATCGCAATGGAGAAGACAATGCGCTTCGCTATTCGTGAGGGTGGTCGCACCGTAGGTGCTGGTCGTGTGGGCGAAATCCTCGACTAAGTTAACTCTTAAGTCTTGGTAGCTAACCCACCCCGGGCGGCTACCTACAAGGCTGGTTTTTAGGGGCACCTCGGTCATCTGATGCCGGGGTGCCCCTCAGTCGCCTAAAGACTAAGGCATCCAGAATTAAGCGAATACACATCACAGGGCAGTAGTTCAATTGGTAGAGCGTCGGTTTCCAAAACCGAAAGTTGCAGGTTCGAGTCCTGTCTGCCCTGCCAGCTTTTTTCACTCATTTTCCGCCAACAAACCGAACCCCCCAAGCATTTAAACCAACCGATCAGCATGTTCAGAAAAAGCGCAACCTTTATCCACGAAGTCAAAGCCGAGCTACGCAAAGCATCATGGCCGTGGGAAAATGACCCCAAGATCAAAGGCTTCCAAAAATACAAGGAGCTCGTAGATTCCACATTGGTAGTCCTCGTTGCGATGATTCTTCTTGCCGGCTTCGTCTCTCTATTTGATGTCGTTGCTACCAAAGTTATCGGATTACTGACAAGCTTAGGGCAGTAGTCAGACCCCAGAGCATCAAGGCTCGCCACTAAACAATTTCACCAACACTTTTCACCACCCATCAGCCATGCCAATAATTCCAGAAGCAAGCAAGCAATGGTACGTAGTTCACGTTCTCTCTGGCCAAGAGCAGAAAGTTCGCGACCGCATTCAGCGCCAAGTTGAAGCCGATGAGATGGGTGACGTCATCTTTAATGTTCTCGTTCCCCAGGAGCGCGTTGAGGAAAACCGCAAGGGTAAGAAGATCGAGACCAAGCGTAAGTTTTTCCCCGGTTACATCATCGTCAACATGATGCTTTTTGATGATGAGCAGCAGCTTGTCGACAAGACATGGTATTTCATCAAGGAGATGGATGGTGTGATTGGATTTGCGGGAACTAAAGACAAGCCTATTCCTATGCGTCAGCGTGAGGTCGATGGCATGCTTGGTCAAATCAAGGAGCGCGAAGAGAGCGTTCGTCCTGCCATCACCTTTGAGACCGGAGACACGGTCAAAGTCGGTGACGGTCCTTTCGAGGGCCAAAATGGCGTTATCGAAGAAATCGATCACGAAACTGGCAAGCTTCTCGTTTCCGTTACTATTTTCGGTCGCGCTACACCTGTTGAGCTCGAAGCTTGGCAGGTTGAAAACGCCTAATCACTCTATCTATCTTATTTCTTTCAGAATCAAAGATTTTATCTATCCCCATCAACTAATAACCATTACTCAACACCATCATGGCCAAGGAAGTTAAACAAATTCTCAAGCTGCAAATTCAAGCAGGACAAGCTAACCCATCACCACCCGTGGGCCCAGCGCTCGGACAGGCCGGCGTTAACATCATGCAATTCTGCAAAGACTTTAACGCAGCAACTCAAAAACAAGCCGGAGATCTTCTCCCTACGGTGATTACTGTATTTAAAGATGCATCATTCACCTTTGTTACTAAGCAGCCACCAGCAGCTGTTCTTCTCAAGAAGGCTGCAAAGATCGCATCGGGATCAGGCGAGCCAAACAAAGAATCATGTGGAAGCATCACGAAAGCTCAACTCATGGATGTAGTCAGCGCTAAAATCGCTGATCTTAACACCAATGACCCAGAGCAGGCAGCCAAGATTTTGGCCGGCACAGCTCGTCAGATGGGCCTTGAGATCAAAGGTATGTAAGTGCCAAGATCAAATTTCACACACTAATTTCAATACGAAAAACAAACCGCAGGAGGAATCAATCGCCAAAGATTAGCGAGTAACTCCGTCAGCACTGCAAACAAAACAATGAGCAAAAGAAGCAAACGCTACCAACAGGCGGCCGAACTTGTCGAAGAAGACAAGCAGTATGGTCTCGAAGAAGCAGTAGGAATCGTCAAAAAATTCCCTGCACCCAAGTTTGACCCAACCGTCACACTTTCATTTAAACTTGGAATCGATCCTCGTAAGAGCGACCAAATGGTTCGCGGATCAGTTGCACTCCCTCATGGCACAGGTAAAAAAGTGCGTGTTGTTGTATTTGCATCTGGTGACGCTGCCAAGGCCGCTGAAGCAGCTGGCGCCGACGAGGTTGGCATGGCGGACCTCATCAAGAAGGTTCAAGAAGGGTATACTGACTTTGACGCGGCTATCGCAACTCCTGATGCTATGTTGGAAGTTCGTAAGATTGCCCGTGTTCTCGGACCACGCGGTCTGATGCCTAACCCAAAAACAGGAACGGTAACGGAAGATACTGCGACTGCTGTTAACGCGGTCAAAGCCGGTCGTATCGACTATAAGCTCGACAAGAACGGCAACGTTTCCGCTGCGATTGGCAAGGCGTCCTTTAGTGAGGATCAGCTTACGGCGAACACCACAGCTCTTCTCGAGAGTGTGCTCAAAGCAAAGCCCGCAACCGCAAAAGGCAACTACATCGAGAATGTCACCATCAGCGCGAGTATGTGTCCTGGTGTTGCACTCGAATCATCCCTTTACACTTTCAACTAATTATAACCAAGGAGAGATAAGACCATGAATCCTGATAAAAAATACATTATCGATGAGCTCTTTGAGCGCGTCAACTCATCCCCCTTCGTGTTGGTGGTTGATTACACTGGCATGACTGTGCCTGAGTTCGACGAACTACGCACACGCCTTACCGAAAACGGTTCTGAGTGCCACGTCGCCAAGAACACCTACATGCGCAAAGCTATTGCCAATGCTGAGTTGCCAGACATTAGCGAGCACTTGCTCGGCCAAACTGCATTCGTCACTGGCGAATCAGATGTCTGTGGTGCAGCCAAGACAATTAAGAACTTCGTAAAGGAGTTCAAGAAGCCCGAAGTGAAAACTGGTATCCTCGATGGCGACATCCTCGATGCAGCGCAAATTGAGGCTCTTGCCGATCTGCCATCACGCGAGGTGTTGCTTGCCACACTTCTCGGCACTATCAACGCACCCGCTACCCAGCTGGTCCGCACCCTCAACGAGCCTGCATCATCGCTGGCACGTGTCATCAAGGCAAAACACGAAGGGTAATAACAATCTGAACGGATGGCGTATCCCCCTCCAGGGAAGCGCCTGATAACAAAAAAAGGTTCCCACGTCGGATCTTAGGCATAAGAGCTGAAATGTCCGGAAGCTCCGGGCGCGACGTAACCAACAAAGGAGAAAAACAAAATGGCTGACTTAACAAAAATAGCTGAAGAACTGGGCAAACTCACCGTGCTTGAAGCCGCTGAGCTTGTAAAATCCCTCGAAGAAGAGTGGGGCGTTTCCGCCGCCGCTCCCGCTGCTGTTGCAGTTGCCGCCGGTGGTGGTGATGCAGGAGCTGCTGCTGAGGAAAAGACTGAATTCGACGTCGTGCTCGCTGAAGCCGGTGGTAACAAGATCGCTGTCATTAAGGCAGTGCGCGAAGTTGCCAGTGGACTCGGCCTTGCTGATGCCAAGAAACTTGTCGAGAGCGCTCCCGCTCCCGTACTTGAGGCAGCTTCTAAGGAAGACGCAGACGCAGCCAAGGCCAAGCTTGAAGAAGCTGGTGCCAAGGTTGAGCTTAAGTAGTAATACTTAAGTTCAGTAGGACATTCCAGTTCTACGCACACACAGACTTTCTTTGTGTGCGGTGCCTCTTGACCATTATGGTCGAAGCACCGCACACAAGTCAGTCATCCCAACTATCAAGAAGCTTCGGTTTCTTTTAAACAACATTACAATCACCAAGGGAGACGTTCCTTGGTAATGAACAAATCCAAACTCAAATCGAGACGACAATTGTAAGCAACATCGCCCGGACTGGTAACAGTGCGGGCAAATCTGCCTACAGCAAGCAGCTAAAAATACGGCGCACGACAGCAATATTCTCAGCCTAAACGCATTCATCCCGATTTAAGTTAACAGCCCAAAAAGCACCCAGCACCAAGCTTACCAAAGCTCATACCCAATTATTATTATGGCAGAACGACGCTACTACGGAACAATTGATGAGGTCATCGAACCACCAAACTTGATCGAGGTTCAAAGCAAATCCTATGAGGATTTCCTACAGAGAGATATATCAGCATCACAGCGTGATGACTCAGGACTTCAGGCAGTGTTTCGCGAGATTTTCCCCATCAAAAGTTATGATGAGGCCATTACTTTAGAATTTATTGCATACGACATCGAGGAGCCCAAGGCAACTGCGCTAGAGGCACTTCAAACGGGAGAGACTTTCAGCGCGGGCCTCTATGTTACATTTAAGCTCAAGGATGAGAGTGGCACCAAAAAAGAGCGAGTATACATGGGCGAAATGCCAATGATGACTCGCCGTGGCACTTTTGTAATCAACGGAGCTGAGCGAGTAATTGTATCACAGCTTCATCGTTCACCCGGTATTTGTTTCGAGACGTCCACTCACTTGAATGGTAAAACCCTCAACTCTTTCCGTATCATTCCAGACCGTGGTTCATGGTTGGAAACCCAGTTTGACACCAATGATTTGCTCTACGTCTACCTCGACAGACGTCGTCGCCGTCGTAAGTTCCTGGCAACTACTTTCCTGCGTGCTATGGGATGGCCAACGGATCGTGACCTCTGCGAGCACTTCTACAACATTGAGAAGCTTGACCTGAAAAAGATTCTGAAAGCTAATGACGAAGAAGAACTAGCCCAGAAGGTAACATTTGAAGACGTGCTTGATGATGAGGTCGTTATCGTCAAAGCCTACGAGCCAATGACGGTTGGTAATGTGAACCAGCTCATCGAGCTTGGATACAAGACAGTCGACGTTATTGACGCCCGCGAAGATGAAATTCTGCTCAAATCTCTTAAGAAGGACCCTGCACATGACGAGGAGTCAGCTCTCAAAGACATTTACCGTAAACTCCGCCCGGGTGACCCACCAACTGTAACCAACGCGAAAGCTCTTCTTGAGCGCCTCTTCTTTGATGAGAAGCGTTATGATTTGACCCGAGTAGGACGTTACAAGATTAACCAAAAGCTCAAGCTTGATGTCGATCCTAAGGCGCGCATCATGGTCCCTGAAGACTTTTTAGGTGCAGTCAAATACCTCCTTCGCTTGAAGAAGGGTGAGGGAATGCTTGATGATATCGATCACCTTGGTTCGCGCCGTGTTCGTGCGGTTGGTGAACTACTCGGTAACCAGTGTCGTGTAGGATTAGCCCGCACAGAACGTCTCGTTAAAGAACGTATGACTCTCTTTGACGTGAACCTAGAGGGTATGACACCTCAGAAGCTCATTAACCCTAAGGCACTCAGTGCAGTCATTCGTGACTTCTTTGGTCGCTCTCAGCTGTCCCAATTCATGGACCAAACCAACCCACTTGCCGAGTTGACGCACAAGCGTCGCCTCTCAGCCCTGGGACCTGGTGGACTCAACCGTGATCGTGCCGGCTTTGAAGTTCGTGACGTTCACACCTCACACTATGGTCGAATTTGTCCTATTGAGACTCCTGAGGGTCCCAATATTGGATTGATCAACTCGCTTTGCACCTACGCTCGTATCAACGAATTTGGATTCATCGAGACGCCTTACCGTTTAGTCAAAAATGGTAAGGTTACTAATCAGATTGAATATGTTACCGCAGACCAGGAAGAGGAGTTTCTGATCGCACAGGCAAACAACCCAATCGACAAGAAAGGTAACTTCCTCACAGAAAAAATCACGGCACGTGAGAGTGGTGAATTTATCGAGGTTGATCCTAAGACGGTTCAATACATGGATGTTTCACCTAAGCAGCTTGTTTCTGTTGCTGCTGGTATCATTCCTTTCCTTGAGCACGATGACGCTAACCGTGCTCTTATGGGCGCAAACATGCAGCGTCAGGGTGTTCCATTGCTTATTTCGGATGCGCCACTGGTTGGAACCGGTCTAGAAGCTAAGGCGGCTGAGGACTCAAGAGCTGTCATTGTTGCTGAAGCCGACGGTGTGATTGCTGCGGCTACTGCAGAAGTGATTATCACTACCAAGGATGGTAACCTCCCTGTCTCAGACGAGAAGTTCCTCAGTGAGATGACTGCCGTGAAGAGTAACCCTGCTAAGGGCATCTTTGCATACCCGCTGCGTAAGTTCATGCGCTCCAATGCAGGCACTTGCCTCAACCAAAAGCCTATCTGCAAGCGCGGTGACAAGGTGAAGGTCGGAGACGTGCTAGCGGATGGCCCGAATACAGAGGGTGGTGAGCTTGCTCTTGGTCGTAATATCCTAGTGGCGTTTATGCCCTGGAATGGATACAACTTTGAGGATGCTATTGTCATCTCTGAAAAGGTTGTCAAAGAAGACATTTACACCTCCATTCATATTTCTGAATTTGAGTGCGCTGCGCGCGACACCAAGCTCGGACCAGAAGAAATCACACGTGATATTCCCAACGTTGGAGACGAGGCCCTTAAAAACCTCGACCATGATGGTATTATTCGTGTCGGTGCAGAAGTGAAGCCAGGAGACATCCTAGTCGGTAAAATCACGCCTAAGAGCGAAACAGAGTTGGCGCCCGAAGAGCGCTTGCTACGTGCAATCTTTGGTGAGAAAGCCGCTGATGTTAAGGACACATCACTACGTGTCCCATCTGGTTGCACTGGTATCGTTCAAGACATCAGGGTTGTTACTCACGGCCTTGCTCGCAAGCGTGAGAATGAGTTGGATCCAGTCAAACTCAAGAAGCAGGTCAAGAAGATCAACGATGATTACAAGAAGAAGAAAGATCAGCTCACTGAGCAGCTGACCGAGAAACTCTCTGATATTCTTCTCGGTGAGAAAATTCCTCTTGATGTTGTGAATGCTCAAACGGGTGAGATTATCATTCCTGCTAACCGCAAGATCACTAAGACGCTGCTCCGTAAGCTGGCTTCTATCTACGACCATATCGAAATCGATCCGTCACCAATTCGCAACAAGATCCTCGAGATCATTGCTACTTTCGAAAGCCGCTTCGGTGAGCTTGATACAGATCGTGAGCGTCGTCTTGACCAGCTTGAAAGTGGTGAAGAAATTGATCCTGGTGCCATCAAAGAGGTTAAAGTCTTTGTCGCAGCTAAGCGTAAGCTCAGCGTTGGTGACAAGATGGCTGGACGCCACGGTAACAAAGGAGTTGTTGCAACGATCGTGCCTGAAGAAGACATGCCTTACCTCAGTGATGGAACTCCCGTGGAGATCTGCCTGAACCCACTCGGTGTGCCATCTCGAATGAACGTTGGACAGGTTCTTGAAACTCACCTTGGAGTTGCTGCAAAAGCCCTAGGGTTCACCGTAGCTACTCCGATTTTCGACGGCATTCCTGAGTCTGAAATTTGGAAGTTCATGAGCGAGGCAAAGAAGGTCGAAGGATTCACATGGATTGGTGACGGTAAAGACGGCACTACTGCAGGTAAGTCGACCCTCTATGATGGCCGCACTGGCGAAGCATTCCAAAACCCAGTCGTGGTAGGCATGATTTACATGCTGAAGTTGGGACACCTCGTCGCCGACAAGATTCACGCTCGTGCCGTTGGTCCATACAGTCTCGTCACCCAGCAGCCGCTTGGTGGTAAGGCACAATATGGTGGTCAGCGATTCGGTGAGATGGAGGTTTGGGCACTTGAAGCTTACGGTGCCGCATACACTCTCCAAGAAATTCTTACTGTGAAGTCTGATGATGTTCAGGGTCGCACAAGGATCTACGAAGCCATTGTCAAAGGGGATAACAACCTCGAGGCAGGCACACCAGAGTCCTTCAACGTTCTGATGAAAGAAATGCAGTCTCTATGCTTGGATGTCAGACCGGGAAGCGGTGGACAACCCAAAAAGGGTGGTGCGGAATTCTCACTTGATGACCTCACACTCTAACCGCAGATAAAACAACACAACCTAACTATTAAACTTAATACTTACTATTTACCATTATGAGCGTTGAAAATAACCTGCGTGAACTTTTCGGAGTTAATGAAAAGCCCGAGCAGTTCGATCATGTCGCCATTACCGTTGCATCACCTGAGATCATTCGATCTTGGTCCAGCGGTGAAGTGTTGAACCCAGAAACAATTAATTACCGAACCTTCAAACCGGAAAAAGGTGGGCTCTTCTGCGAGCGCATCTTTGGACCAACCCGTGACTGGGAGTGTGCTTGTGGAAAATACAAGCGCATCAAACACAAGGGTGTCGTCTGTGACCGATGCGGTGTTGAGGTAACTCTTTCTCGTGTGCGTCGTGAGCGCATGGGTCACATTGAGCTTGCTGTTCCTGTATCCCACATTTGGTTCTACAAATGTATGCCCAGCCGCATCGGCTTGGTTCTTGATCTGGCAGCACGTCAGCTCGAGAGAATCATTTACTACGAAGACTTTGTTGTGACTGATGTCGGCAGCACTGATCTGCAACTGGGTCAGCTTCTCAGTGAAAGTGAATACTTTGATGCTGAAGACGCATACGGTGAAGCAAACTTCAAAGCAGAGATGGGTGCTGAGGCACTTCAATCCTTGCTCACTGGAGTGAACCTTGCCGAGCTCACCGTTCAGCTTGAAGAAGAGATGCTAAACACTCGCTCCAAGCAGACCAAGAAGAAGCTCGCCAAGCGAATCAAGCTTGCTCGTGGATTTGCCCAAAGTAACACCCGCCCCGAGTGGATGATTATGAACGTGCTTCCTGTGATTCCTCCGGACCTTCGTCCATTGGTGCCATTGGAAGGCGGACGTTTTGCAACTTCTGACCTCAACGATCTCTACCGTCGTGTGATCAACCGGAACAATCGCTTGAAGAACCTTCTCAAGCTGAAGACCCCAGACGTGATCATTCGTAACGAGAAGCGCATGCTTCAAGAGGCAGTGGATGCTTTGTTTGACAACGGTCGTCACGGGCGTGCCGTTACCGGTGCCGGTAACCGTGCACTCAAATCACTCTCTGACATGCTCAAAGGTAAGGGTGGACGTTTCCGTCAGAACCTCCTTGGCAAGCGTGTAGACTACTCTGGACGTTCGGTGATTGTGATTGGGCCTGAGCTCAAGCTCAACCAGTGTGGATTACCTAAAAAGATGGCACTCACCTTGTTTGAGCCATTCATCATACGTCGTCTCAAAGAGCTCGGCTACTGCCACACTGTGCGTAGTGCCAAGAAGATGATTGATCGCAAGACTACCGAAGTTTGGGATATCCTCGAAGAGGTGACCAAGGGACACCCTGTCATGCTCAACCGTGCGCCAACATTGCACCGTCTCTCGATTCAGGCATTTGAGCCTGTGCTTATTGAGGGATCTGCTTTGCGTGTTCACCCACTGGTTTGTACTGCCTACAACGCCGACTTTGATGGCGACCAAATGGCAGTGCACGTGCCACTCTCGATAGAAGCCCAAATGGAAGCGCGTCAGCTGATGCTTGCTCCCAACAACATCTTCTCACCTGCAAGCGGTAAGCCAATCACAGTGCCTTCACAGGATATTATTCTTGGATCTTACTACCTCACTTATGCTCGTCAGTTGACAGCCAAGGAGCTTGAGGCACGTAAAGATGTTCACCTGCCACTCTTCGAGAACACGACGGAAGTCGAGTTTGCGATAGCCAGCCGTAAAGTGAAGTATCACGATTGGATTCGTTTACGTAACCCCGATTACGGTAAGGAGGAGAAAACATTCTTCGGTGACCACGAAAGTAAAATTATCGAAACCACTCCAGGTCGTGTCCGTTTCAATGAGATTTGGCCATCAGGCCTTGGTTTCTTGAACTTCAACGTAGGCAAGAAGCAGATTGGCGATATTATCTGGCGCTGCTACCAATGTTGTGGCCAAGCCGATACAGTCAAGGTTCTGGATGCACTCAAGGGGCTGGGCTTTATGGAAGCTACTCGTTCTGGCATCTCTATCGGAATCATTGACATGGTCGTTCCTGAGGAGAAGAAGCCTGAGCTTGAGAAGGCATACGCCGAGCTTGAGAAGGTAACCAAGCAGTATCGTAATGGTGTCATTACAGACAATGAGCGCTACCAGCAGGTGATCGATATCTGGACTCATGCTTCAGACAACATTGCTGACGCTCTTTACCGCAAGCTTGAGCACAACGAGGGAGACAAGATTGTTAACCCGTTGTTCTTGATGGTTGATTCCGGTGCTCGTGGTAACAAGCAGCAGATTAAGCAGCTCTCTGGAATGCGTGGTCTAATGGCTAAGCCATCTGGTGACATTATCGAGCGCCCAATTACCTCAAACTTCCGGGAGGGCCTCTCCGTGTTGGAATACTTTATTTCCACTCACGGTGCTCGTAAGGGACTTGCTGATACCGCGCTTAAGACCGCTGACTCAGGATACATGACCCGTAAGCTGGTTGATGTTTCTCAAGATGTTATCGTCTTCGAAGAAGACTGTGGCACCGTGAATGGCATCACTGCCGAGCCGATCATCGAAAATGATGAGGAAGCAGCATCACTTTCATCTCGCATTTACGGTCGTGTTTCTGGCGAAAAGGTGACAGATCCGGTGAGTGGCAATGTTGTCCTCGAAGTTGGACAGCTTATCGGCGAAGATGAGGCAAACAAAATCGAAGAACTTGGATTCGAGCGCTTAAAGATTCGTTCTACTCTGACTTGTGAAGCAGATCGCGGATGTTGTCAGAAGTGTTATGGACTCAACCTTGCTTCTGGTGAGCTTGCTAAGATTGGTGAGGCAGTCGGTATTGTTGCTGCGCAGTCAATCGGTGAGCCCGGAACCCAGTTAACCATGCGGACATTCCACGTTGGTGGTGTGGCATCGTCCTCCTTCAAGCAGCCAATTATTAAGGCTAAGAGCGGTGGTACCATCGTTTACAAGGAGGTGCGTGCGGTCAAGGATGCTGAGGGCAACTTTGTTGCACTCAACAAAAAGGGAGCCATTGCTATTCGTGACAAAGATGGACTCGAACTCGAGTCATACAACCTTGTCATGGGTTCTGCTATTTCAATACCAGATGGTGAAAAGGTCAAAAAAGGCGAAGTCTTCGTGACTTGGGATCCATATAACGTGCCAATTCTTACTGAGAAGGCTGGTAAAGTTGAGTTCCGTGATATGATCAAGGGTATCACTGTTCAGTCTGAAACTGATAAGGAAACAGGCAAGAAGGGCATGGTGGTTACCGAGCACAAAGAAGATCTTCACCCGCAGATTGTGATCGTCGATAAGAAGACTTCAGAAGTTATCTACAGCTGCTCTATTCCTGTTGGCGCCCACCTTTCTGTGAAAGAAGGCTCCAGCGTTAAGGGTGGTGCTCAGCTTGCACGAACACCTCGTAAGATTGCCAAGACTGGTGATATTACGGGTGGTCTACCTCGTATCGCCGAGCTCTTCGAAGCACGTCGTCCGAAAGAGGCCTGCACCATCGCCAAGATCGATGGTGAAGTTTCCTACGGCCCCAATGTTCGTGGTAAGAAAAAGGTCATCGTTACTGATATGGACACGGGTGAACATGCAGACCATTTGGTCCCAATGGGTAAGCATATCATCGTCGGAGAAGGTGACTTCCTTCACCGTGGTGATCAAATTACTGAAGGTCCTGTGTCTCCAGATGACCTGCTCGAAGCCTGTGGTGCACAAGCACTGCAAGAGCACCTCACCAATGAGGTCCAGCGTGTTTACCGTCTCCAGGGTGTGGAAATCAATGACAAGCACATTGAGATCGTCATCCGTCAGATGCTGCGCAAGGTGAAGATTACCGAGCCAGGTGATACTGAGTTCTTGTGGGGTGATCAGATTGATCGCACGACATTTAAGAAAGCAAACGAAGAAGTTATCGCCCAAGGTGGTGCTGCTGCTGAGTCTGAGCCAGTATTGCTCGGCATCACAAAGGCATCTCTTGAGACCGAGTCCTTCATCTCAGCTGCATCATTCCAGGACACTACGCGAGTGCTGACCGATGCTTCAACTATCGGACGTGTTGACCATCTCCGTGGATTTAAGGAGAACGTTATCATGGGTCACCTTATTCCAGCAGGAACTGGTTTCCACCAGCATCGCGATGTCGATATCGAGTTTACTGTAGAAGAGCCCGAACCACAGCAAGAGGAGCCTTTAGAAGGTGCCGAAGGTGCTGAGGGAGATGAATCAGTAGCTGTTGAGGAGCTGCCTTTGCAGGCGAAGCCTCTCACCGCTGGGGAAGAGTCAGCCTAGAGTTTATCGCTTCAGCAGATAGAAAATCACAAGCCCGGGTCACAAGATGTGATGCCGGGCTTTTTCTTGCTCTGTTGTGAGTTCCCCTTGATCAAGGTAACCGCAGCTCACTTACATAGCTAATTCCAGTCTACTTCGACTTCGGCAACGTTGCCATTGCGGTCCTTGTACTTCAAATGACCATTCTTGAGGGCGTATTCATGCACTTCTTTGGTCACCTTCACATCATAGCAGCAATACTCCGCGATTTTCATCATGGGCTCAGGGTTTCGAGTTTTTTTATACTCTTGCCACCAGCGTAGGGCATCGAGACCATCAGCAGATTTCCCCATGCCAAGGGTAGCAGAGGCGATAGAGTCGAGTTTGAGGCGGTGGCCTAGTAATTTCTCAACTTCTATGAGCATATCAAGGTTGAGAGTCTGATTAGGTAGATCGAGAATGGTGTATCCTTGAAGCACTGGGTAATCGAAATATATATGATTGTAACCGACTACAAGATCAGCTTTCACTAGCATGTCTACCAGCGCATCTGTCTGATCTTCTCCAAAAATGTGATACTGACCAGTACGAGTGGAGTATGCGACGCCCACAGATATGCCCATTTTATCTTTGTTTTTTGCTCCCCCTACGTCGCCAAAGCTGCGCTGAGTTTCGAGGTCAAAGTAGACGATGTCTTTCATTGAAGCAGAGGGTCAAGAATCTGGAACGAAGAATCAAGACCCAAGTGTTAAAGTAGTATTTATTCAGCCATTCTGCTGACAAGTCTACATGTTACGTAGTGATTTCGCGGCGTCGCTACGGGAGGCAACGATGGCAGGAACGAGTGTGGCGATCACACACATGACGAAGGCAAAGCCAAATACCCCGATAAATTCCTTTGCTTGTATATCTGCTGGCAGACCATCAAAGCCGTTGAACTCCGAGGGAAAAGGGTCAAAGCCCCAAGTGGCAAAGAGATCGAGGATGACTTGCCTGTTATCAATAACCAGGTAGCCAAGGCCTAGACCAAGAATGCTACCGAAAAGACCAATAATAATACCTTGATAGAGAAACACGCGTATGAGCTGTGCAGGTGTGGCTCCAAGCGCCTTCATTACACCGATCTCACGTTTCTTTTGTATCGTGACAGTAAACATAACCGCCATGATGGAGAAGGCTGAGACCATCATGATAAAGGACAAAGAAAAAGTTAACAACTGACGTTGGGTTTTGATAAGACTAAATTGTTGTTGATGGTTTTGCATCCAAGTCTGCGCTACCCAGGCGTCACTATCGGGAATTCTGGGGCCGACAACTTCGCTGAGAATCTCAGCTGCCATGTAGGGATCATCGAGGCGAAGTGCTATGCCACGTATGCCAGCACCAAGTCCGGTTAGGTCTTGGCCAACAGGAAGGGGGACAAATACATCAGGGCTGGCGGCATGACGTGTTGCTTGGTAGATGCCAATGACCGTGAGGTCCTTTGGTAGAACCACCGTTTTCATATGTTTGATATCTTCGATATCGGCCTTGTCCGTGTTGATTTCTTTAATTCCGTAGAGTAGCTCAAGTGCTCGCGCCTTATGACCAGCTTCAAAAATATAATTGCCGCTATCATCTGGCTTGGCTGTGCTTCGATCGCCACGCTCTAAGTGGATAAGGATGGCGTCAATCGCGCTTCTTTCTGCATTGCGGATATTGCCATCCATGAGTGGTTGCAGGCGGTTGTAATAGAGCTGCTGAAGAGCTTTGATAGCGATGGTCTCTTGTTTGCCATCAAGGGTATAGATATTTTCTAGATCAGTTTGAATTTGGTCGAGTTCTGAGGTGATGGTCTGATGCAGGGGAGCTTGCCCTATGCGCTCGAGGATCGGCTGTACTTGCTTGAGGTTGCGATTGGTGTGAATCTGAATGGTGTCGCCAACCATGATGCCGAAGCGTTCTGATGTGATTGATGATATTACAGCGGTTTCGCCCATGCCCATATCGGCATTTCCGTTACCTGGCATGATAAGGTCTTGCAGTGATTTGAGCTGAGCCTCGTTGGTGGTATCAATGGCTTGCATGGCTGCAGGGGCAACAGCACCAGCGCGGTCGAGTAGCACCCAGTCGTTGACGAGAGCATAAGCACTTTCAATACCTTCTAGAGTAGACATCGATGTTTCCAATGCGCGCCATTCTTGCTCAGCATTGTATTCGGGATATTCCTCCGAGTCGGGCCATGGGGCTATGCGCTCTATATTGATGTGTGGTGTGTAGCTGAGCACGCGATCTTTGACGAGTTGCTCGAACCCACCAAATACAGATAGAACGACGATGAGCACCATCACGCCGATGGCTACACCGGCGAGCGAGATTAGCGTGATGACCGAGACGTGGGTGCGCAACGGGTTGAGATAGCGCAGTGCAAGAAGAAGGCTGAAGTTTTTCCGGACGATGACTTGCTGAGGTAGTTGGTTACAGTAATGCAAATTGATACCTCAGAGCCTGATTGTCCAACGAATTGTCATCACGGTAGGTCTCATAATTTGAGGGTGATTGTTTGAGCGCTGGGAAGAGTCGGGCTCAGTATGAGTTTCTGATCTTGGATCGTGAGTGTCACAGCTCCAGATTCTTGCTGATCGATGGTTTTGATACCGAGCATATTTGTCAGTTCAAACCAGCTTTCAGGTATTTGTTCGTTTTCTGGGAACTCTGCGTGTGTTGAGATGATGAGCTGAGGGGAGACTGCCTGATAAAAAGACTCTCGACCAGTGAAGTCCGTTCTGTTTCTACCACTGATAATGATGTCTGCTTCCAGATCGATTCCCGAGGCTAGTAATCTGGTTTCGGTGATGAATCCAGCATCTCCTGTGAACATAATTTTCCAATCGTGCCAATGAAGCCGAATAACCAAGCCGCTATCGTCAGCTCGGCCCTTGCCGTTGAGCTCCACAGGAGCATGTAAAATTTCCAATGATACTCCAGGTTCGATAGCAAATACTTGACCTGTATGCGGTGTGATAAGCTGGCAATTGGCATGTCTCGATTTTTCAATGAAATGCCGATAGCTTTTGCTCAGAGAGTCAATGCGGGGAATTAGTGCTTGTTTTGGGGAGAAGTGATCTAGGCAACTGATCATGCCGCCGCTATGTTTAGCGTCAGCGTGACTGATGATAAGTGAGTCAGGATTGACCTTGAGGGCCGTTAGTGCCGGTAGCACATGTCGACGGAATGTATCGTCACGACCACTATCCAACAAGATGCCAGCGCCTGCATCAATAAGGTGGGCCGCTCCTCCGTGAGGAATATCGAAAACAATAATCTGACCTTTTTTTGGGCGCTGAGGTTTTTGGTGCCAGTGGCTTCCTGGGATGCGCGCGAAGGTAGCGGCAGTATGGTAGGTCGATTTTGCTACCCACGAGTTGAGTTGATTGACAGCTTCGCCTGCAGGTAGCCAGAGAGCTCCTGCTGAAATAGATAGCATAGCTAAGGCGAGGATTACAAAAACCATTAGCATGAGAGGTATGCCGGCGATGACAGCAATAGGGGTTAGGATTCCAAAGTGAATCCATATCAGAGGGGCCGAGCCCGCCCACGCGGCCATTGATACGGCCAGTGAGTTACGTAGCCATTTTTTCCACCCAAGAATACGCTCTTGCCAGGGTGATAGTAGGAGGCGGGGCATAAAAGGGTCGATTTCAGCCATGGGCTTAAGCACACGAATCCAGAATGCGGTAGCTAGTGCAAGTGCCAGTAGAACTCCATATGATAGTTGAAATCCGGGGGTGAAGAGCTGATGGCCATCCCACAGTAAAACAATCAATGCGCTAGCCGCTAAGCTGTTTATCAAGGTAGGCTTTCGTCTGAGCAGAAAGCCAGTGAGGAAAATAGCGGCCATTATGACAGCACGCACTGAAGGGGGACGTAGGCCAGTGGTAGCGGCGTAAGCAGTCATAGCGATGATGATGCCACTGATAAGTAACCATCGAGGAGCTCTCATCAACCATAGCAGGCAGCCAAAGATCGTACCTACCATGCCCACGTGAAGACCGCTTACTGCGAAGACATGAAGTGTGCCACTGTTTTGAAAGTCTTTAATCATTGCCGAAGTGCGGTCAGGCCGCTCTCCCAGCACAACCGCTCGTATCAGTTGAGCCGCACGACTATTAACATCCAGACCTGATGTAATGCTTTTACGTACGGAGTTTCTCCAATCAGCCATGAGGCGGAGAGGCTGGTGCCACACACTGACGTGAGAAATGAAGACGGGGTGTTGAGTGGTAATACTTAGATTCACCCCCTGGCGATAAAGCCATGCTTGTTGATTGAATGCATAGGGGTTACGGGCTGGTTGAATGGACTCGACAATGCCAGATGTTTTGATGACATCGCCGTAGTTTATTTTTTGTTGATGGAAGAAGGGTTTTCTTAACTGTATTTTTAGGCTTGATGTTTCAGGTATGTTGCTGGCTTTAGCTTTGGTTTTTAAAGTATGAGCATTCACAAGATAGGGGCCGTTCCCCTCAGATCCTGTCGAAATGACGACCCCCTCCAAAGTGCATGTGGGTGGAGTTTGTTCCGAGTTTGCGAAATCCTCCCAAGCGCCAAGTTTTGCTAGTTTAGGTCCATGAATTCCAAGGGCTAGCAGTAGGGATACGATAAACAAGAGCAGCTCTCTACTGCGAAAAATAAGAACGCAGGTGATACTTACGATGCTAGTAATACCAGTAATGCTGGCCAGGTTCGTGGTGATCCCGTGTCGGGTTGCGAAATATTCGGCAACAAGAATGCCTGATACAACTCCCGATAATAGTGGCCAGAGAGGAAATGATAAAAGCCACCTCTGTATTATGTTAGAATCGCGCACAAGGCGATGTTAGTATAGTTAGATTGAGCGGCAAGAAGATCTTCCTGCAATCTAACGACAATTATGAATTGTCTACGAACTCTATTTTTTTGTTAGTTTGCGTGCGCGCCTTCCTGTATCTTAGCTATCTCATTGAGCCTGTGATGGGCAGTCGCTGAGTATTGTGAATCTGGAAATGTCTCAGCGATCTGATTGAGAATTGTAACACAGGTATCTTTGTCGTCCAGATGCTCAAGGTGGATGTCGGCTATGCGGCCCATGAAAAATGCAGCATCATCTGCAGGCCAGTCTTGAGCTTCAAGTGCTGTTTTTAGAGTATTGATAGCTACTTCTGGATCATCTAACTGATCATTTTGAATTTTAGCAATTTCAATCCAAGGGAGTCGATTTTCAGGATCTTCGTCTGCAATGGCTCGGTAAAGAGAGATCGCTTCCATGTATTCACCACGAGCGTAGGCAGCTTGTGCGATATGGATAGGTGCTCTCGTTATGGTTTCGTTGGAGGCAAGTACAGCATGTGTGGCCTTGTTTGTTAATGCTGGCAGAATGTAGATAACAAAAATGAAGCCCGCGTAGAGGCCTGCAATTAACAGTGCAGGAAGTTTTGCGGCTTGCTTAGATACGTCATCGGAGTCGCTGTTCATCAATACTGATGTGACTAAGTAGGCAATGATCAAAAAGGCAGTGATGTGAAAAAATCTACGCAACATATTTACAGTCAATGTATATCATTGATGACCGAAGTATGGAAAGCAGAAAAAGTGTGCTGTATGTTACCCCGTTATTAGGTAATCACATGCGCCGTGCATTACGTCCTTCATCAATGAGTTTCCAAAAGTGTTTGGAATCTGCAAGTTGCTCGTCTTCTGAAATGGGCATTTTTGATCTGAATAAAAAGTCAGAGAATGTGTTTTTGTGGAGTACACGGTGCACAATCACAGAATCATCAGCCACTTCAAAGTAGATGCGGCAGTCATTTGCACGAAACCGGTAGAGTGTCTTACCCTCTCTTGTCATTTTACCAAAACAGTCATGCTCTTTATTATCATCTAATTCAACAAGGTCTGACTCAGACACCTTGAAGGCATCGAGTAGTTCTAATTGATCCATGGTATCCATGCGTGATATCTCAGCGGCACTAATTTCATTGAAAACGATCTGTAACACGCATGTATACAACCATTGAGAGAGCAAATAATCAAGCAATCTCGAATTTCTTTGTCTTACGCCATGCTCCATGGGTACTTGCAATGAGAGTTGTTTGAATGCAAGGTTGTCGAGACTTGATGCTTAATTCCTTTTTCATACGCGTAGTGTCGGTGAGGATTCTCGTGACGCTTGCTTGGGCATTGCTGCTGTCATCGTGTACAACTGCCATTAGCTTTGCCCCCACTGTGAAAGGAAATCCTCAGCTTAAGAAAGATTATTTTATCAGTTATGACGATGAGCGGTTTGGTTATCGCAGGTGGATACCACATTCAGCAGATTTTAACGATCCTGCACTGGTCATTATTGGTGTGCACGGCATCTCTGGACATGCTGGTGACTATGAAAATTTGGCGAAGTATTTGTTGGAGAGCCGTCATGATGTGGCTTTTTATGCAGCTGAGACGAGGGGGCAAGGCATGGATACTAAGCAAGAGAGGCGCGGCGATATCAGGAGAGTTGACCAGTGGTATAATGATCTGGCAGCGTTTACCATGTTGGTGCGAAAAGAGCATCCCAAGTCAAAAATTATTTGGTTTGGGGAGAGCATGGGTTCCCTGATTGTCATGCATGCTTATCAACGTTTACAACATGAGCTTCGGCCTGATGCAGTGGCGATTTCTTCGCCCATTATAGAAGTTGATTCTGAGTTGCCATGGTGGAAGCTTGCTGCAGCAAAATGTGCAGCGGTATTTTTTCCGGCAGCTAAAATATCGCTTGAGTCACTCTCTGATGGTCGTCGGCCAGTAGTCACCAAGAAAGACGAGCATGAGCGACAGGCAGCAAAAAATGCGTGGTATATTCGCCGCTACACGTTGCGCTTACTCGTTAAACTTGGTGAGATGGCTCAGTCCATGGATAATATGGCATCGGCTGTCTCATGTCCTGTATTGATCATGTATGGCGACAAGGATGTGTTTACTCAGCAAAACAAGGTGGACGATTTTTGTGATCACTTCGATCCATTGATCAGCAAAACACGCCATAACTACCATGGATCATACCACCTTTTGATGTATGATCATCAAAGGGATAAAATTTTTGCTGATATATCTTCATGGTTAAATCAGCATCTAGACAGTAACCATAGTGCTAAATAGTAATAACCAATGATTATGCAGCGTCAGTTTAGTTATTTTAAGCAAGTAAGCTTTCAATCGAAAGCTGGGATCCTTTGCTGTTGGGTATGGATGGTGATTTTATCATTGCCTTATTCTCGTGAGGCTTCAGCGGAAGCCCTGAAACCACCACAAGACCTGCTGAGTCGTGATGTTAAACCTTCCAGTCGTGTCGAGCAATTAGCATTGCAGCTGGGTGATGAATCCTTTGAATTGCGCGATCAAGCCATGGCAGAACTCTGGAAGCTGGGTCGAGTAGCGTTGCCTACTCTGCGGCTTGCAGAAGCTGGTGATGACATTGAGGCTTCCGAGCGAGCTAGCGAGCTGATTCATTATATCTCAATAGGCTTGCTGTATGATTGCCCAGAGGAGGCAAAGGGATTAGTGCTGAAGTTTTTTCAGCACACCTATGAAGGCAAAGTCATCATTCTGCATAAGCTGATGAAGTTAGATCTTTGGAAGCAAGTGCTCAATCTTGGCTTCTTTGACAGCGATCCCTATGTCAAGCGTTTCACTGTCAGCCTCACGTGGCCTCGATTGCAGACGACGCTCAGTAGAGCGATTGCTGGCAATGACCATGAGCAAGTTGGTGAAATCATAAGCATGCTGGGAGATAGCGATTTGCACATGCGCGTTAAGGCCCACTACTATGTTCACACTGATCAACTCGATAAAAAGCTAAGTGAAGCTGAGGGTCTGTTGGGAAAAGAAGCAGCAAGGTGGAGGATGTGGCTATACCGCTGCAGTGGTGATCTGGAGGCCTCTATCAGAGAGGCCGAGAATGCTAGCCAGGATGGGGTTGCGGATTTATTACGAGTGCTCGACGGAAATGCGATACCATGGCTCGAACGATCCGCTAGCGAAGGGGATGCGATCTATCGGTGGGGCTGTAAGCTACAGCAATTGAGGCTTGAGGGTAAAGATGCTGAGGCGCAAGCGGAGAGTGAAAAATGGAAGGAGCTCGAAGGAGCTGATGTAAAGCTGCCTG
>CBFHKM010000009.1:9803-11371 GCA_965656385.1 Oceaniferula sp. | reverse complement strand
CATTACTCGACCAAGTTGGTTTGCTTGCAGGTCTGTTGCCTGATCCTGAGGATATAGCGGCAAAGATTCACGACGAGCTCTTGTTGGAGATCGGAGAGGAGGGCGCATTAGCTGATCGCAATCGGATCATGCTCATCGATGCCTTGTTTCATCTATGTATCATGCGCAACGACCTAGGTGCAGCCTCCAAGATGATAGATGGCTATGCGGATGTAAGTAATACCCTTAGGTCGGCTCAAGTTGATATACGATACAACCTGCTGCGCTGGGAGCAGGTTGAGCCTGCTTTAGCGGCTCGAGCTAAGAATCAACCAGATGACCACAAAAACCTCATCAAGTGGCACATTGCGCTGCAGAAATTGGGCCGAAATAGCAAATCTCAAGAAGTAATTGATCGGGCTGTGCGTCTATGCCTCGGCAATCCAGGTCATTATATAGACTGTGGTCAGTATTTGTATGCTGCCGGATACGAACTCAAAGCGATAGATATGTGGATACGGGCGGCGATGATGTCTGATCTTGTATCTACAGATCTGGATGACTTTGTTTGGGTGGTGACATTGCTGGCGAGTCATGGCCAACCTTGTTATGCTCTGGGCGATTGGCAAAAAGCATGGTCAATTAATGAAGTGTTTGCGCGATTCATTATGCGAAATAGCTCAGTTGGAACCCGCGTTGCCCTCAAGGCACGATATCAAGCTGAGTTTTGCCATGGTATGATGCTACTTAAACAAGGTGAAGATGATGAAGGCATAAAAAGGCTAAACAAGTCCCGGCAGATGATCCCCGGGGATGGTGTGCTGGCCGATGATTTTTTCCCAGCAATACGCAATAAGATCCCAGTCAAGATCTACAACCGCTGGTTTGATGAGTGTTACGACCACATTGCACTGGTTTGTAAAGCTTACCCCCGCTCTCACAATGTCCATAACACGGCGGCGTGGTTATGCTCGCGAGCCGTCAGGCATTTAGATGAGGCGCATACTCATGCCCAAGTCGCGGTTACTATGCGACCCAATCAAGGTGCCTATCTCGATACGATGGCGGAGGTATGGTTTGCCCAGGGCGATAGGGGGAAAGCGATGGGCTGGTCTGAGAAAGCTATCGCTGCTAGTATATCCAACGCCGCAGGAAGCCCCAGAGGGCTTCACCTAGTATATGCGAACTTCCAGCAGCTAAATAAGCAATACCAGCACTTTAAAAATGACCCTTTACCAATGATGGCGCGTTGATCATACCTCGCTCTTCATTCCTATAACATGCATCGCCTTTTATTATTTCTCTCATTGCTACCTCTGCTGGCGGCATTAGTTCTGCGAAAGTTTAATGCTGATCGCATCTTGAAGCTTGCCCAAGATCAGCAGCTCTCAGGTGATGGCGCGGCACTTGCTGAGCGCATGCTGTCATCGATGGGGAAGGGGAATACCGAGCTCCGTATCAAAAAGCGAGAATGGGCTGGAGCTGCGGCCAGTGGTGATAGTTGGTTAGCCCTGACGCCCCAACTCGCAAGTGGTAGAAGTGTCGCAGATCATGGGCAAGTGGCATTGCGAGTAGGTCTCTATTTCTTA
>CBFHKM010000009.1:0-9704 GCA_965656385.1 Oceaniferula sp. | reverse complement strand
ACTTTAGATGGTCTGACCGGCCCCGAGATGACCTGTGTGAACACTGATTTGCGCACATTATCAAGCTCGGTAGCAGCAGAGAAAATTCATTTAGGAAAGAATTTGACCAAGGGGCTTGGATCCGGTGGTGATCCTGAGCTGGGTGCTCGTGCAGCGCAGGAGTCGGAGTCTGAGTTGCGCGATGCCCTTCGCGGAAGAAAAATGGTTTTTTTGTGCGTCGGACTGGGTGGGGGTACGGGATCAGGAGCCGCCCCCTTGATCGCACGTATTGCTCGCGAGGAAGGCGCTTTCGTCGTTGTTTTTGGCACGATGCCTTTTGGCTTTGAGGGGCAGCGCCGCAGGGAACAGGCGGACACAGCACTCAACGAATTGTCTGTGTTGGCCAATGCGGTGGTTACCTTTGACAATGACCGTATGGGAGAGCTAGTACTGGCTAAGCAGGGTATTCATGAGGCTTTTGCCGCTTGTGATACGATGATTTCAGAATCTATCAAAGCCGTAACACGCTTGGTAGTCCGGCCGGGTTTGATTAATATTGGACTTGCTGATTTGATGTGTGCTCTGAATACGACACGCTCACGTTGTCTTTTCGGATCCGGCTCAGGCCAAGGCGAGAACCGGTCACAGCAGGCGATCGAAAACGCGCTCAACAGCCCATTGCTCGACAAGGGACACCTTCTCGCTGATGCCTCTAGCGTGCTCATCCATGTTTGTGGAGACGAAAGCCTGACTCTTTATGAAGTAGAGCTACTTATGCAGAGCCTTTCTAAGCATATACCTGAAGACTCACAGGTTTTATTCGGAGTTGCTACTGATCCATCAATGGAGGGAGAGCTCAGTGTGACGCTGATAAGTGCAGTGCCTGAGGAGAAAATTCATTCTGGGGTTTCTCATGACGATAATGATGACCAAGAAGATAAGTCATCTCTCGATGACCAAATATCTGCGTCCCTAGCGGCAGTTGAGTCGAGTCGTGTGATGGAAGCTCCCGAGGATGAGCAAATTATGGAGCCAAGTGAGGGTTTTTCACCAGAGGGTGATGCTGATGATGATCATGAGGATCCACAACGAGATGAAGGTGAACTCGATCAAAGTGATGAGACGTCGGAAGATAGTCAGGGGAGTTACGCAGAATTTATCAATATGGATGATGTGCAAGATCTTGCTGATGCTATACTCAAGGATGCAGAATTTGAAATAGATCACGGATCAAATGAAGAAGCCGCTGATGAGGAAGAAGTCGCGGAACAACCGTTTGCTGAAATCGAAGGCCTTGAAAACGATGAACTTGAGAAAACCGAAGAGGGGGAGACCGAAAGTTCGCAAATAGCCATTGACCGAGAGCAGAGTCTTTTTGGCGATAACTCACTTAGTAACAAGCAAAATGCCCAGGGTGAGCTAGAGCTGGACGGTGGACCTAAGGGTAAGTTTGAGGGTGAGAGCCCGAACGTGCTTGAAGGCGAAGATCTTGATATTCCGCCATTTTTGCGAAATAAGAAGAAGTAATACTGATAAATATCAGGTAATATCTAGCGGATAATTCAGCTTGCTGTTAGTTTAATAACACACTAAACATTTATTCATAATGTCAAATGTAGGAACTTTCATATTAGTCGCCGTGTGTCTTGGCATGGGGTATCTGATCGAGCCAGTCGTATTTGAGCTCCGTAACAAGGATAGAAATAAGAGCGCTGCAGTTGAGAAAATGCCTGTAGTGAAGAAAGAGAAGCCCAAGCCCAAGCCCAAGCAAAGGCCCACTGTTAATATTGATTTAGGTTTAGTTAAGCCTGCAGACTACCCAGGCAGAGTATCGCTCTTTGAGCCCCTAGAAATTAATCATGAGGGTCTCACCCTTAGCCTCAAAGAGGGGGCTCAAATAATACCGGTTCGCCTTGAAGGTAGCGACTTAGTTTTTAAAACTGAAGGCATCAATGTTGAGCATTCTGTTGACGTTGATCAGACTGATTTCAAGCAATTAGTATTGCCTGTGATGAATGCTCGGATTCAGAGAGAGGCTGAAATGAAGCGTATCGAAGATGCTAAGCCTGTCGTGCTTGATGATTCCGCGATTGTTGCTTGTGTTCAGGCGAGTGTGGAAAGCGGAGCTGTGAATGAATTTAAGGCCGAGCAAGTCACAGAGTGGCTCGTTGGTGATGACATGGAGTTTGACGGCGCAACTTATCAGACTGGATTGGTGACCTTTAAGTCAGAGACAATATTGGGTACTCAACAACAAAAAGCGATAGCACTGATCGAAGATGGGGAAGTCGTTAAATGGCTTTGGGCTAAGACCAGTCTCGAAATGCGTTAATCGGTAGTTCGGCTCCTGGGGGGGTGTCTACTTGGTGGTTTTGTTGCTGCCCAGAAAATCTTGTATTTCGTTAAGGTTGCGAGTGTTGATTACGTCTTCTCTCCTCAGCCACCCTTTACGAGCAATGCGGACTCCAAAGGCAAGATACTGCAGCTGTTCAGTAGCATGCGCATCAGGATTGATGGAGGTCATCACGCCTTTGTCACGAGCTCGGTGCCAGTGACGCCAATCCATATCGAGTCTGTATGGGTTGCAATTAAGCTCAATGATCGTACCTGTAGCAGCAGCGCAATCGATTATTTTATCGATATTGATCTCATAACCTTTTCTTTTCAGCAGTAATCTGCCAGTCACATGACCGATCATGGTGACATGGGGGTTTTCCATGGCTCTGATGATGCGCTTGGTCTGTTCTTTTTCCGATAGCTGGAATGAGCCGTGGACGGATGCCACACAGTAGTCTAGCTGGGCCAATAGGCTGTCTTCAAAGTCGAGTGTGCCATCTTTAAGGATGTCGACCTCAGTGCCGGCGAATACCTTGAAATCATCCCACTTAGCGTTAAGGGTATGGATCGCTTCCACTTGGCGGAGTAGTCGGTCAGGCTGGAGCCCTCGTGCCTGAAACTGTGATTTTGAGTGGTCAGCAATGCCGAGATACTGCAGACCAAGATCGCGAGCGGCTGTGGCCATTTCCTCGAGAGTATGCTTGCCGTCAGATTCCGTGGTATGGTTGTGGAAAGTACCGCGCAGGTTTTCTAATTCAATTAAGCGGGGTAATTCACCGGCATCAGCGGCCTCAATCTCACCCTGATTTTCACGCAACTCTGGTGGTATTTCATCCAAGCCCAGAGCCCGGTAGATGTCGCGCTCATCCTTGACAGAAGGTGCTGCAGGGGTGGACTTGTCCTTGGGAGTGAAGCCATACTCGTTGAGTGACCAGCCGTGTTTGAGCGCGCGTGAGCGCAGTGCGACGTTATGTTCCTTGCTACCTGAAAAATACTGCAGGGCGAATGGGAACTGATCATTGGAAACGGCGCGCAGGTCACACTGCAAACCGTCCTCAAGCCTTATCGAAGCCTTGGTGTCTCCCTGCGCGATCACTGAGTGTACTTCTGGTAAACTGGTGAAGTAGGCAGTGAGCTTGGCCGGTGCGGCGGTAGCGACCAAGAAGTCGAGATCATGGAGCACCTCCTTGCTTCTGCGGTAAGAGCCCGCCGCTGCCACCCGCAGCGAGTCGGGATGCTCGCGTAAAAGATCGAGCATGTGTTCGGCAATAGGTGCCACGTCTCCGAGGCGGAAGAAATCGGCAAACTGTTCCTTGAGGGCAATCGACTCTATGAGCTTCTCAATCGATTTCTTACCAAAGCCCGGCAGCGAAGCGGCTGATCCGTCTTCGCACGCAGCCTTGAGAGCATCGATGGAATCAACATTGAGCTTGTCATAGAGAGCACGAACTTTTTTGGGTCCCAGCCCCTGGATGCCAAAGAGGTCGAAGAGCCCTGGGGGGAACTCAGCACGCAGGTTTTGGTGAAACTCGAGTTTGCCTGTGCTGGCAAGCTCATGGATTTTCTGTTGCAGGGCTTTGCCTATACCGGCAATGCCCTCAAGGTTATCTGCAGCCGCCATGGCAACGATTTCTCCCTGATGATTTCGTACGGTTTCTGCACCATTGCGATAGGCACGGGTTTTGAAAGGGTTCTCACCCTTAATTTCCATGAGCAGTGCGATCTCATCGAGAACTGCAGCAATTTCATCTCTTGAGATAGCCATAATTAGAGACTGGGTCTTAAATTGATAAATTTAGAGTTGTAGTGATCACGTGGGCTAAACAGCCAGCCTGGATTGCGGTTTACGAGTTCGTAACGGGTGAGCATAAATTCTGGCAGGATTTGGTTGGAGTTGATCTCATATACTTTGTCGCCGGTGTAATAACCATAAATCTTATATTCGAAATTTTGGTCAAAACCGTAGCGATTACCCATCGGTCCAGTTTCAGGTAAACGGTCGGGGTTTTGTTTTTTGCTCTCGTTGAAAACCACAAGTTTAGCTGTATTAGCATTCTGGCGTGGCTTACGCAAGTATCCCCAGAAGCGAGTTTTTTCCACGTAGTAGCGCCTGCCATAGAAGAAATTACCAGTTGGTTCGCTGGCGATCTTGGCAGCGCGGACTTCAGCTGGCGGGCCACCCATGTTGGGTGAGCCGTATGCCCCGGAGTAGCCACCGGTAGCACAGGAGCCCAGCAGCATGGCAATAACTCCAGAGGCAAAAAGGATAACGTGTTTCCACATGGCATGATCTTTGGTGAGAACCTCAGTGAGGTCAAGCAAGGCTTGTGCGTTCTGTGTCGTGTAAACGAGCCTGGTTGTAATACCGCATAGCATATTAGTTGACAGTTATGGCTGGGGGTTGTAGCTCAACTGCATCGTATTACTGTGTTGAACGTTGACTGTGTGCATCGTTCTCTCTAAAAGCGATTCACAAGGGGGCTGTAGCTCAGTTGGTTAGAGCAGGGGACTCATAATCCCTTGGTCGCGAGTTCGAGTCTCGCCGGCCCTACTTTTTTTTACACAATGGCATATGTCTACCTGCTGAAGGGGGCAAAGGGTCGGTATTACATCGGCTGCACAGAGGATGTCGAGGCACGTATAACACGCCACAACACTGGTATGGTGTACTCGACGAGACGACTTGGCTTGCCTCTCGAGTTGGAAGCATGCCGAGAGTTTACTGACATGGCTTATTGATTGCATTTGCAGTTCGCATTTGCAGTTCGCATTTGCAGTTCGCATTTGCAGTTCGCATTTGCAGTTCGTCGGCCAGCGGTGAATGAAGTTGAAAGATGCGTGATGCACGCACTGGCGGAGGGGGTGGGATTGCCTTCATGCTATGCAGGCTATGCGAAATAGCAGAAATCCTCCTACGGATTTCTGATTATTGAAAGCGTGATGCACGCACTGGCGTGTGCGTTCAAACCCTTGCTCGCTGAGCTCGCAAAGAGTTCTTGGCCCGCGCCTAAATGCCAGAGCCCGACCCACATGAAGTGGGCCGGGCTCTGGCAGAGGGGGTGGGATTCGAACCCACGGTGACTTGCGCCACGCCGGTTTTCAAGACCGGTGCATTCGACCACTCTGCCACCCCTCCGTGATTACAAAGCTTGTTGCGGTCGGGAGGAACTTTCCTTACTCGATAGAATTTTGCAAGGATAGTTTCATCTGATTTTATAAGTTTTTCTTGAGATGCGATGTGAGCTTGCGCATCCGTGGGCTGTCACTTAGAAAAAGGGCATCATGAGCAACGTAGTTATATTATTTTCCGGTCAAGGAGCGCAGAAGGTGGGCATGGGTAAGGATTTGGCAGATGCCTACCCTGTGGTCGCAGATATGTTTACCAAGGCAGATGCCGCACTCGGCTACTCATTAAGTGATATTATGTTCAATGGACCAGATGAGGAGTTGACCAAGACTTCGCGCTGTCAACCGGCACTCTTTTTACATGGTCTTGCTTGCCTTGAGGTTTTGAAAGAGAGAATTCCCGCACTCAAGCCAGTCGCAACTGCCGGCTTATCATTGGGTGAGTTCACCGCTCACACCTTAGCAGGCACCTTTGATTTTGAAACGGGCTTGAAGATTGTTGAACAACGTGGGCTCTTTATGGAAGAAGCCTGTGATGCCACTAATGGTAGTATGGCAGCTATGATCGGGGGTGATGAAGAAGCTGTTGCCCAGCTAGCGGATGACTGTAATGTGGATGTCGCCAATTTTAATACCATTGGACAAATCGTCATCTCGGGTGATGAAGCTGGCATTGACAAGGCGGTTGCAGAAGCAAAAAGCCGAGGCGTTCGCATGGGTAAAAAGCTCAACGTTGCAGGAGCTTACCACTCGCGTTTGATGCAGAGCGCACAAGATAAGCTTGCTGAAGTTCTTGCTGGGGCAAGCCTTTCAGAGCCAAGCATCCCTGTCATCTGTAATTTCGAGGCACGTGCCGTAAGTGGCGAAGATGACATCAAATCCATGCTTGAGCAGCAGGTGACGGGTTCGGTGCGCTGGACAGCTTCGATGCAAAAGCTAATTGCTGATGGTAATACTACCTTCCTGGAACTCGGTCCAGGCAAGGTGCTGGCGGGGCTTATGAGCCGTATTGATAAGTCAGTATCGGTGCTTTCCGTCGAGGATGTCGATAGCCTAGAAGCTGCTGTAGAGGCCTTAAGCTAGAGCTAGACAAAAAAATGATTATTTTCGCAAAAAAGTGATTGCCAGCGGCGAGTATTCTCACTAAGTTCCGCCCGCCCCGAGCAAAGCAAGGGGTGGTAGCTCAGTTGGTTAGAGCGCCGCCCTGTCACGGCGGAGGTCGCGGGTTCGAGTCCCGTCCATCCCGCCACTGCCCCGGCCCACTTCATGTGGGTCGGGGCAGTGGCTTTTATGGCCTGAGCAGAGAACTGACCCGCAGGCCGCGCAGGCGGACAAGGGTCATTCGAACGCACACGCCAGTGCGTGCATCACGCTTTTAATAATCAGAAATCCGAAGGAGGATTTCTGCTAAGTAGCATAGCTTGAGCGGAGCGAAAGCAATCCCGTCCGTCCCGCCACTTTGTTTAGCTTAAAAGCCCCGCTTCAGCATAGATGTGTGATGCGCATCTTCGTTCATTCGCCTGAGGTCGAATCAACGGGCCGCATCAATACAAAGGGTGATACCACTAACGCGGTGAATTGTGCTGGGTTCTCATGCCACCAATCGGCGTGAGGTTTCGATGGTTTGACGAGGTTGCCCGACTTTAGCCAAGCTTCAATGGCTTCCTTATTATCATCTGCAAGAGCTATCCCAACATCGGTGATGTTGAGGCATGGGTCTACGAAGAGAAGTGCCCCCGAGTCGAAGTGTGGTTTGAGATATTCCCAATCCACAATACCGGTGTATTTCTCTAGCTTCTCTGAGGTGTCTTGAGCATCCTCGCCGAGGACGCCGTAATTCATTTCCTCAGGTTGATTGGTGTCGTCTTTCATCCTCCTTGAATGGATGTAGGCTCAGAATCTCTTAGCCCATGCGGTCTGGGCCAATGCGAAAACGTTGGTTTCTCAGCTTAGAATTGGATAGGGCATCGCAGAGCTTGCCTGCCACTTTCTCGTCCACGTCAACGAGGGAGTGGCGGTCAAAAAGCTGAATGCGACCGACGGAGTTATCAGGTATCTTACCTTCTCGGTAAAACATGCCAAGTAAATCACTTGGCCGGACACCTGCCGCTTTACCTAAACTTACGAAGAGTGTGGCCATGCCAGCTTCTTTCTTGCCCTGGCCTTGCTTGTCACCACGCCGACCGCGATCGCCTCTGTCACCGCGATCGCCTCTTTCACCACGGCCCCCACGATCTCCTCTTGCACCTCTGCGGTCATCGCCTTTTTCTCGGCTTCGGCGTGCGCCACGGTCTTTGTTGGGATTATAGTCGGGGCGATCTTCGATGATCTCTTCACCTTCTCGGCCCAGGGACTCACGCAGTAACTCAAATACTGAGGATGCGATATCAGTAGCTGTGTGCCCTTGGTCCAGTAACCTGTCGATGTAATGGCGGTAGCTGCGGCTGACTTCTTTTTCTAGTCGAGATTGCACAAGCTCAAACAATTGGTCAGCGCGTTTGCCCTCAACTTCTTCTTGAGTTGGAATTTTTGCGCGAGTAATGTGCTGCTTGGTGTAGCGTTCAATGCTTTGTAGCCGATAGATATCACGACCAAAGACAAAACTTACGGCGCGGCCTTCGCGGCCAGCTCGGCCGGTGCGCCCGATACGGTGAACGTAATCTTCAGGGTCTTGCGGGATGTCGTAGTTAAAGACGGCTTCGACGTCATCGATGTCAAGACCACGTGCGGCGACGTCAGTGGCAATTAGGAGATCAAATTTCCCATCGCGGAACCTTCTGGTGGTGCGTTCACGTGCCTGTTGGCCGATGTCTCCGTGCAGTTTGTCAGCTGCATAACCACGTGCGGTGAGGGCATCGGTGCATTCATCGACACTTCGCTTGGTGTTGCAGAAGATTACGGCAAGGCGTGGGCTGTCCATATCAAGAAGGCGAGTCAGCACCTCAACTTTTGAGCGGTTTCTGACCTCGTAATACGTTTGGCTGACCGTTGAGACAGTTTTTGTCTGACCTTTGATGGTGATTTCTTCTGGGCTATCACCGAACTTTTGGATCAATTTCTGCACCTGCTTGTTCATGGTGGCGGAGAAGAATAGCGTTTGATGATCGGCTTTCATGGCACCCAGAAGGTCTTCCATGTCTTCGCGGAAGCCCATGTCAAGCATGCGGTCTGCTTCGTCGAGGATCGCCAGTTTGATGGTGGCAGGTTTTAATGTTTTGCGCCGCAGGTGGTCCAAAAGTCTGCCCGGAGTGCCTACAATGATGTGAGCACCTCGCTTTAGCTGTGTGATCTGGCGATCGATTGGGGTGCCACCGTAGACAGGAACGGCACGCAGGCCCTTTAGATGGTGTCCCAGGCGATGTACTTCCTCACATACCTGCACACAGAGCTCTCTCGTTGGAGATAGGATTAGCACCTGAGCTTCGTCTGCATGAACATCGATCATTTGGAGGGCGGGCAGGGTAAAGGCAGCGGTTTTACCTGAACCTGTTTCTGAGAGCCCCACAATGTCCTTGCCTTCAAGCACAGGAGGAATGGCGCGGGCCTGAATGGGGGATGGGCTTTCAAAGCCCAGGTCGTCAATAGCTCTGAGAAGCTCATCGCGGAGGCCAAGTGTCGAAAATGGAACGTCGGTCATGTTATTTGTATGTAAGTGGTTGTGGAAGGTCTCTCGGAACCATCCTTGGATTACCGCTTGGACTCCTTGTGCGGAACACTCTATAACAAGCCTGGGCGGTGGGAGAGCGAGCCATATGCTCCGATTGCTTTATAAGCAACTTTAAAAAGCGCTCCAGCGCTGGTATTAAGCTTGGTTTGGCGTAGTAAGTGATAACAGCTGCAAATCAATAAATGATCAACACAGGTGTTGACCTGTGGAAATTGGCACCCATAATCCCGCCCGCTCCACAACAGCAGAGCGAAAACAATAATTTAAAAATCACAACCATGGCTAATTACGCAATCAATGGATTTGGACGCATCGGACGCAACGTGCTTCGCGCCCTTGTAGAAAAAGGCGAACTAAAAAATGTCGTCGCCATCAACGACCTCACCGACAACAAAACCCTAGCCCACTTACTCAAGTATGATTCGTCTCAGGGCCGTGTATCATATTCCGTCAGCTACGACGATGATTCCATTATTGTAGACGGACACAAGATCAATGCCACTGCCGAGCGTGACCCAGCAGCACTTCCATGGGCTTCAATGAATGTGGACGTAGTTCTCGAGTCCACAGGTTTCTTCACTTCACGTGAGGGTGC
>CBFHKM010000008.1:23956-33603 GCA_965656385.1 Oceaniferula sp. | reverse complement strand
TAGCTTTGGCATTTAACATTTAATACATAACATCAACAGCAAATGGGTATCTTCAACAAACCAAAACTCAGAGGCACAGGCAACAAGCGCGACAACATGCCCGATGACTTGTGGACCAAGTGCACGGATTGTGGCGAACTAATCCACGCACTCGACCTGAAGCAAAACCTTAACGTTTGCACCAAGTGCGGACATCACTTCCTCATTGGTTCACGTGAACGCATCGAGATGCTCGCAGACCCTGACAGCTTCAAAGAAACCAACGCTGATCTATTTTCTAAGAACCCGCTTGGATTCAATAATTATGAAGACAAGATTGCAATGCTTCGCGAGAAGACAAACCTTAATGATGCCGTCGTCACAGGCTCCCTCACCATAGAGGGCAAGCCCGCAATGATTGCCGTGATGGACTTTAAATTTTTTGCGGGGTCTATGGGCTCCGTCGTAGGAGAAAAGATAACCCGTGCAATCGAACAAGCCATCGATGAGCAAAGAGCTGTTATTATAGTTTCGGCCTCATCAGGCGCCCGCATGCAAGAAGGCATGCTATCGCTGATGCAGATGGCTAAAACATGCGCTGCACTAGCCCGCTTATCAGAAGCTGGACTACCATACATCTCACTAATGACTCACCCCACCACTGGCGGTGTGACTGCCTCATTTGCCACCATTGGAGACATCAACCTTGCAGAGCCAAAATGCATGATAGGATTTGCTGGGCCACGTGTTGTCAAAGAGACAACCCACCAAGACCTTCCCCCTGGCTTCCAGACTGCTGAGTTCATGTTAGAACACGGTTTGATCGATGCTATTGTAAAACGCAGTAAATTACGCACTAAGCTTGGTCAGCTTCTTGGATACATGCTACCTTAAAGCATTCGGCTACAGCATTGAATCCCCAAATATCCATAACCACTGGATGCATCATCCCGTGCTGATGAACTACAAACAAGCAATCGACTGGCTCTACGCTACCCAGCAATTCGGTATCAAGCTTGGTTTAGAGCAGCCGCTAAGGTTGCTCAGAGAGCTCGATGCTTGCCCGTCCGCTGATGTAAAAGTCATCCATGTAGCAGGAACTAACGGCAAAGGCTCAACTTGCGCGATGATCGATGCAATTGCTCGCTCAAGTGGCATAAAGTGCGGCCTATTTACTTCTCCTCACCTCGTTAATTTTCGCGAGCGTGTGCGTGTCAATGGCCATGAAATGAGTGAGGATGAAACGACACATTACCTGAATAAGATAAAACAAAGGGTCGCTGGCTGGGAACATCACCCAACATTTTTCGAACTCACCCTTGTATTAGGCATGATGCATTTTAAGCAACAAGGCTGCGAACTTATCACCCTAGAAACAGGGATGGGGGGAAGGCTCGATGCGACCACCGCAGTTCCTGCTGATGTTGCCGTCATTACACCTGTGGCGATGGATCACTCACAATGGCTCGGTGACACATTGGCCGAAATAGCCGCTGAGAAAGCAGGCATCATGGTGACTGGTAAGCCCACACTGAGCAGCGCCCAACATTCGGAGGTCTCCGACGTTCTCCTCGATCATGCGCATCAAATCGATTCCCCAATTGAATTTATCCCCAATCCATATACGGCGTCGACTATCGGATTAGTAGGGTCTCATCAGCTTCATAATGCCGCACTTGCAATTGCTGCAACACAGCGAGCAGAAATCCCCACCAATGCCGAAATCATTAGTAATGCACTAGCTCATATTCAATGGCCGGGACGCTTCGAGCACTGCCCTACTCCGCATTCACCACATGGTATTATTCTTGATGCTGCCCACAACCCTCAAGCTGCTCAGGCTCTTGTAAAAACATGGCAGCAGCAATACCCTAAACGCAAGGCAACGATCATCTTTGGTGCTGTTGAGGGCAAAAACACTTCGGTTGTTATCTCTATTTTATCAGAGATCGCTGCTCATATTCACCTTACTCCGATCGACTCACCCCGCTCACTGACCATAGACGAGCTCACAAAATCGATGAATAGCGATACACTACACACTACGCACAAGCACCCAGTGGCAGCCATTGACATCGCCCACCAGCAAGCCTCAGAATCTCCTGTCCTTATTTGTGGATCTATTTTTCTTATCGGCCAAATTAAAGCAGCACTCTCTCAACAAAATTCTCGCCCCAGCAACCAGTAAACAACTATCAATCACGCTCCTTTTGACCTACCCAAAAAAGTAGCATGCACCCAATACAAAATGTTCTTTCAATCTCTACTCCGCCGAAACGAAATTGGTGCTAATTCTTACCTCATTGATTTAGATGACCACCGCGTCATTCTAGATTCAGGCATGCACCCGAAAGAGGAAGGTATCGAATCCCTTCCAGCTCATCATGAACTCGAGTCCAGCAGCGTTGATTCTATTTTCGTGTCTCACTCACATCTTGACCACTCTGGATCACTTCCCGTCGTAATGAATGACCAACCAGAAGCGGAGGTCTACATGACTCCTGCCACCTCTAAACTGGTCGACGCCCTGCTCCACAATTCAGTCAATGTCATGGAGAGCAAGCGCATCGAACTGGGCATTACGGATTACCCTTTCTACACGCATCGCGAACTTGATCGACTTGAGAAACGTTGGCGCACATTCAATTACGAACGCCCATTTCAACTCAACAACAAGGTCCGGGCAAGTTTCCATGACGCAGGACACATTCTAGGCTCTGCGGGGGTTATGTTAGAAACAGTCGACAAACGCATATTCTATACCGGGGATGTTCAATTTGAGGATCAAACTCTCATACCCGGAGCAAACCTTCCAGAGGAGGATATAGACGTTCTCATCGTCGAGACGACTCGTGGTGCTTCACCCCGCGATAAGTCCTATGACCGACAGCAAGAAGAGAACAATTTCGCTGAATCTATTAACCGATGTCTCAAAGAAGGAGGATCTGTACTCATCCCTGTATTTGCTATGGGCAAAACACAAGAAGTCATGGCTATGATTCATCGCTTCAAAACCGAAGGTATGATCCCAGATGCACCCGTTTACATTGGAGGACTCAGCACAAAGATGTCGGTTATTTTTGACGAGTTCGCTGACTCAACTCCACGCAACCAACCTGGCTTTCGCGTGCTTAAAGATATGGAGGTCAAAACTGGTGGCCGACGCAGAAAGCGAGCCCCTATCGTCTACCAACCCGGCTGTATTTATGCACTCTCAAGCGGTATGATGACCGAAAAAACAGTTTCCAACAGCTTCGCCCGAGGCTTCATGGACAACCCTAAAAATGCACTTCTCTTCGTCGGTTATGCTGACCCAGATTCCCCCGCTGGACACATACGTGCGGGCAAGCAAGGGGACCTCATTAACCTCGATCCTGAACAACCTCCTGTTCAATTTAATTGCCCGATGCAAGTTTTTGACTTTTCAGGACATGCGACCCGTGACGACCTACTCAACTACATATTGAGAGTAAATCCCGCAAAGGCGGTACTCGTTCATGGTGATATTGCTGCTACCGAGTGGTTTGCAGATCAGCTTCAAGAAAAACTACCTGATTGTGAAACAATCATTCCCAAGCCCGGAATCAAATACTACTTCTAAGGCAGATATTAATTATCGTAGCTGAGAGCACGAACAATCGCAGGATCACCCATACTCGACAGAGCACTGCCCCCTGCTACATTGGAAAAAGATGAATTACCGATCTACATCACCAAGCAGCCGATTAGTAAGACTTGCCGTATTCGCTCTGATATTATGCTTAGCTCCATTTTCAGCTCTAGCTGACATACGCTGCGCCACAGTCAACATCGATAAAGTTTTCAATAATTACAACAAAGCCTACCAACAAAGAGAAACTCTGCTAGCCAAACAAAAAGAATACAAACAGCGGCTAGCTACCTTGACATCACGTCGCACCAAAGTCAGCGAATCGATGGGCGATTTGCGTGAAGAGATCAAACTACACACCAAGAGCGATCATGATAAAGAAGTATATCGAGATCAGGCACAGAAACTCCACGACCAGTATAAGTCACTCGAGCAAGCCATCGCAGAATTAGAAAATCTTCATCTCAAGCAGTCAAAAAAGGATTTAAGGCAACTGCTCGAATCTTCTCTGGAAAAAATCCACGCTACCGTGGAGCAGCACGCAAAAGACCATCAATATCATTGGGTTATCGATTCATCTGGCCGCTCCAACAGCACGATATCCCCATTGATTTATGCAAAGGATGCAGAAGACATCACTGCTGAGGTGTTGAAAACACTCAACAAATGATATCTTGCTGCATCACTGCGGCCGAGCCATGGTCTAAGCTCAATTAGCTAAGCGCTGCCAATGCCTGGCTAAGATCGGCAATAATATCGTCGCTGTGCTCGATACCTACACTCAATCGAATAAGGCCAGGACTAATGCCCGCAGCAAGCTGCTGTTCACCATTGAGCTGACTGTGCGTCGTCGTTGCAGGGTGAATGGCAAGGCTTTTTGCGTCTCCCACATTCGCTAAATGCAAAAACAGTTTCAGTGACTCAATAAATTTCTGACCAGCATCGCTACCGTCTTTTAATTCAAAGACAACCATACCACCGCCTTTACCTTTGAGATACTTTTGGCAGCGATCATATTCAGGGTCATCTTCCAATCCGGGGAAACGAACCCACTCCACCGCATCATGATTCTTTAAATATTGGGCAACCTTGAGAGCGTTTTCTGAATGTTTTTCCATTCTTAGAGGCAAAGTCTCAATGCCCTGAAGGAATTGCCATGAATTATCAGGACTAATACAAGCGCCTAGATTTCGCAGTGGTACTGTGCGCATGCGAAGAATAAATGCCAATGGCGCCAATGGCTCAGGTAAATCATGCCCCCAGCGTAAACCATGGTATGAATTATCAGGCTCATCAAACAGAGGATGCTTACCACCTGCCCAGTTAAATTTACCCGAATCAATTACAATACCTCCGAGGCCAACGCCATGACCGCCAAACCATTTGGTGAGTGAATGAATGACTATATCTGCTCCATGATCAAGTGGGCGAGTAAGGTAAGGAGTGGAGAAAGTAGCGTCCACGATCAAAGGAATTCCGTGAGCATGAGCGATTGCCGCAATTGCCTCGAGGTCTGCAACTTCAAGTGCTGGGTTTGAAACCGTTTCGCAGAACAATGCGCGGGTTTTATCATTGATAGCAGCCTCAAAATTCGCAGGGTCGGTTGAGTCCACCAAGCTAACATCAATACCCATCTTAGGCAAAATATCGTTAAACATGGTGTAACTGCCGCCATAAAGATTACGAGCAGACACAATATTATCGCCTGATTCTGCAAGATTGATGATACTATTAAAAATTGCAGCCGTGCCCGACGCAAAGCCAAGGCCCGCCATTTCGTGAGCACCTTCCAGAAGGCAGACTCGCTTCTCCAGCACGTCCGTGGTTGGGTTCATCAAGCGTGTGTAGATGTTGCCCAGTTCCTTGAGCGCAAATAGATTTGCGGCATGCTCAGTAGAGTCAAAAACAAAGGAGCTGGTGCGATAAAGAGGAACGGCGCAAGCATTGGTGCTCGGATCAGGTTGCTGCCCCCCGTGAAGACATATAGTTTCGGTTTTCATATCTTATTATATTAAGTAGTTGTTGTTATTTTGTGTTTAGCGCATTGCTGCAAATCTATTACGTAAAAGGTCTTTCTGGGCGAGATCAGCGGTCTTTGCTTGCGCATCAATCAACCATTGATTTTCGAGCTCGTTTTTTGTCGGGCGGTGACTTTCCAAATACACACCAAATTTACCCGGAGGAGCATGCTCAGTTTCCTCAGCAAGCGCCATCGCCTCAGAGGTCGACGTCATGTCCCTGGCTGACTCATCCACCAGATCAAATTTGCCGCCCTTACGTGGTATACCGTCATCAAAGGCTCCTGGATAAAACATGGTGCACTCAGAGAGAGTTTCAACCACTGCAAAGCCAGGGTGAAGAATCGCCCGTTCAAACATTTCATTCATGTGCTTTACCTGCACGGCATGGGTGCGGGCGATAAAGGTAGCTCCTGAGGCCACAAGCTGTGACATAGGGTTAATCGGAACATCGATAGCACCTCGAGGATCAGTTTTTGAGCGTCTGCCAATGGGAGTTGTCGGACTGGTCTGATTCTTAGTCAGCCCATAGACTTGGTTGTCCATCACCACGTATGAAAGATTCACATTTTTGCGTGCCGCATGATTAAGGTGATTACCTCCGATCGAATAGCCATCACCATCGCCGCCAAAGACGAAAACGTGAAGATCTGGTCGCGAGAGAGAAATACCCGTGGCCAATGGCAATGCACGACCGTGAATGAAGTGAATGCCATGAGTATTCACAAAATAGGGAAATCGTGAAGAGCAGCCAATACCAGCGACACACACGATTTTCTCGTGTGGAATTCCCAATTTCTGAACAACATTGAAGAATGATGCCAGCACGGCGAAATCACCACAGCCTGGACACCAAGTTGGATGATCAGCCTTAAGTTGCTTCTTGGTCAATTTTTCAGTAGGGGCAGACATATCGTTATGATTAGTTGAGCAGTTAAAATAGATGATTACTCGGCAAGTAGTTGATGTGCTTCGTCAATAAGCTCACTGACACGGAAGGTAATACCCATAGTCTTGTTGATCGAGCGAATGCGTGAATCACAGGTGACGGCACGCAACAAAGCGGCCAGTTGCCCCATTCCATAAACCCCTGAGTCATTCATCTCGGGCACCACGACATGAGTGTAATTCTTAAAGATATCTCCCAGGTCGGTTCTGAGCGGGTGAATGTGACGGATGTGCAGTGAACCGACCTTATGACCAGCCCCTCGTAACATATCAGTAGCTTCGTGAATGGGACCATAAGTTGAGCCCCAGCCGACGAAGAGTATATCCCCTGCTTTGTCACCATAAAAGTCAGGCTCGGGAAGTGACTCAGCCAGCTTCACCAGCTTGTTGCGTCGCTTCGCTGTCATCGCCGCATGGTTTTCAGGATTTCCCGATGGATGGCCCCACTCATCATGTTCTAAACCTGTAACAACAGGATACTTACCCTCTGCAGAACGTGATCCGGGAGGAGAGTGACGTGTAATTTGATCAATCGGGTAAGGTTTAAAGTCAGCACCTCGTTCCTCAATATCGAGCTCTGGCTCGACCCAATATTTGTCGAGGTCAGGCTCTGAAAATGCCTCGATTCGAGTGGCAATGGCTTGGTCAGAGAGAATCACGACTGGTGTTGAATACTCGCGGGCTATCCGACACGCTTCAAAAGCTGTGTAAAAGCAATCCTCAACATTGCGTGGTGCTAAAACTACGCGAGGAGCATCACCGTGGGACCCATAAATGGCCTGCATCAAATCAGATTGTTCGACAGACGTAGGCATCCCTGTTGATGGCCCACCCCTCTGAATATTGACAACAATCAGAGGCAATTCAGCCATCGACGCATAACCCATGGCCTCAGCTTTGAGGGCAAGGCCAGGACCAGAGGACCCTGTGATAGCAAGATGCCCGGAGTAGGCTGCTCCGATTGCTAACGAAACTGCTGCCAGCTCGTCTTCACATTGAATGAACATGCCCCCATACTGAGGCAACTCGGATCGAAGTTGCTCCATGATAGTCGTCCATGGAGTGATGGGATAACCTGCGCCATAACGACATCCTCCAGCAATAAGGCCAAGCGCCAACATCGTATTGCCATCCGTAGATATTCTATTTTCACCAGCGTTTTCACCCGGCGCCATCGGCATGTGATTGATATCATGCACTGGCCACATGTATCCTGCATCGAAAGCGAGCATTGCATTTCGCAGAATATCCTCAGATTTACCGCCAAACTTCTTAGCTATAATCGAACTAATTGTCTCACGATCGAGCCGATAAACCGCGCACAGCATCCCTAAAACAAAGATGTTTTTACCACGGTCTTTGGCAGAGCCCCCAATCGCTTCAATGGTGGCCGTAGTGATGGGCACCCCAATGTGTATGATTCCGCGTCCCTCTTTAATTTCCTCCACCTTGTCAGAATCATAAAAACAGATTCCTCCATCTCTCAAGGATGCGAGATGATTGTCGTATGAATCTTGGTAGAATGCAACCAAGGTGTCAGCCTCATCCCCAGGATGCAGCACCTTACCAGATCCCAAATGCACCTGAAAAATGGACGGCCCGCCGGAAATAGTAGACGGAATCGTCATGTAGGTCATCACCTCCTGAGCAGTAGATCCAGCCAACTGAGCCAAAAAGGCACCGACTGACTGAATGCCGTCTTGTGAATAGCCAGCAAGTCGAATCACAGCATTTTTGCGCGTGTCAGAAGAGGAAGATACAGTGGAGGTGCTCATGAATGTGAATAAGTCGGGTGTGGCATAGCACGCACACCCAATATCAAAAGCAAAAAGAGCACCATGAGGCCATCATCTGCACATTAGCGGAATGCTGGGGTATGCTGGGGTATTGCACTTCCCAGACTTGACGTAAAGCCTCTGCTGACTATGCTACGCCCCCCTCCGGAATAAGAACGGGATCAAAGTAAACATGGCACTCATTGTTCAAAAATATGGCGGATCATCCGTTGGAACACTTGACCGCATCCGCAATGTTGCGGCAAGGATCAAGCGTGCTCAAGATGCAGGCAACCAAGTGGTCGCAGTTGTGTCGGCAATGGGTGGTGTCACCGATAGGTTGCTCGGTATGGCCAAGGAACTCAATCCCAATGCTCCAGAACGCGAGCTTGATGTGCTTCTGTCTAGTGGCGAGCAACAATCCATCGCTCTCATTGCCATGACACTACAAAGCATGGGCGTAGATGCAGTGTCTGCTACAGGCCGACAAGCCGGCATCCAGACTGTTGGTAGTCACACCAGAGGACGCATCAACGACATCAATCCTTCGCTTATTAAGGGATACCTTGCTGAGGGCAAGGTGGTCATCATAGCTGGCTTTCAAGGAACGACAAAAGACGGACTCATTCACACTCTCGGGCGCGGAGGCTCAGATCTAAGTGCCATCGCCGTGGCATCATCTCTAGATGCCAATGTATGTCAAATTTTGACAGATGTTGATGGCGTTTACACTTGTGATCCGCGCATCGTATCAGATGCACGCAAGCTGCCCGAAATCTCATACGACGAAATGTTGGAGATGGCCTCATCAGGAACTAAGGTCATGCAGTCTCGCTCTGTCGAATTTGCCAAGAAATATGGCGTAGTCTTTGAAGTTTGTTCCAGCCTCAATGACAACCCAGGAACCATCGTAACCGAAGAACACCCAGCCATGGAAGCAGTAGTTATACGAGGAGTCTCCATTGAGCGCTCCCAAGCCCGCGTCACCATCACAGACATCCCAGACAGCCCAGGACACTCAGGAAAAATTCTAGGTTGCCTCGCCGATGCCGAGATTAACGTAGATATGATTGTATCTAACATCGCCAGTGATGGCATGGCACGCCACTCATTCACCATGCACACCAATGATCTGGGTCGCGCTCAAGCAGCACTCAAGCCAGTGCTTGGAGAGCTCTCCAGCGACGCTCAAATAGAGACTGAAGCTGCCTTAGCTAAGCTGAGCACAGTCGGTATAGGTATGCGCTCCCACTCAGGGGTGGCGGCCAAAATGTTCCAAGCATTAGGTGACGCAGGCATCAACATCGGCATGATTTC
>CBFHKM010000008.1:0-23880 GCA_965656385.1 Oceaniferula sp. | reverse complement strand
TTCGAACTCGACAAAAAGCCATCGGCTTGAGCCAAACAATACGGACTCGTTGCTTAACGATACCTACTCCCTTGGTGGCTAAATGAACGCCTACGACCAAAACCAGACGAACATTGCATCAGGTGTGGTTTTATCTGGCACCTACGGCCCCTTTCGAGACAATCACGTGCTGAAAATCATCCTTACTACAGGTTTGATTTTATCAGCCATGCTGATTCTTTTTTCTCTGTTAGCACGCCAGCTTACTCCCGCTATCATTTTAGCAGAGCCCCAGCATCACATCACTATATTACTACGTGTTATCCATGTCACTGGGCTCATCGTGAACTTCAGCTGCGTCCCCTTCTACGGCCTCTGGATCAACCGCAGCTGCAAGAATGCATGGTTACTCGACCCCCCAAAGATGAAGACCACACCTAATTGGACAGTCAGCTATTACTTTCTACCCATCGTCTCACTGTGGAAGCCCTACGCGAATATGATCGAAATTCGAAATGCAACTTATGGCATGCGCAGTAATTTAATCTGCCTGATCCCTGCTTGGTGGCTATCATGGCTGGCTCTTCTTGTGCTCAATATAATCCAACTTGTAGGAAGCTATGCCACCAGTAATGAAACATTATTGATTAGCGATAAGATCAGCAGCGTTTCATACATCGCAATTATTATTCTAAATTACCTATCCATCACCGTGATTTTGTCAATTACCACAGCTCAGGTGAAACGAGCCACTGAGATGCAAAGATAGTCACTTTTTTTCAGCTACGCCTTTACAATGCTGGCTTAATTGCCAAGCATAAATACATATGCATATGCTCGCACGTTTTATTGGAGTTCCCTGGGCAATTATTGGGGTAAGCGCATTATTGTTGCGTGCTATCATTGGGCTTTCCAAGCATGCCCAGAATGCCATCGAAAACGGCTTAACAAGCTGGCAATGGAGCGTATTAGTGGTGTTCGCATTATTTATGATCGTAGCAGAGGGATACCGAGGTTTTCAGAAAAAGTTCTCCCCACGCACCGCCGCTCGTGTCAAGTATCTGCGTGACAACCCAACATTGTCTCGCATCATTTTGGCTCCCATTTTTTCTATGGGCTTTTTCCACGCAAAACGCAAAACTAAGCTCACCGCTTATATCCTCACTACAGGCATTATCTGCCTTGTAGTCACAGTCACCTATTTTTGTCCTGACCCGTGGCGTGGCATCATTGACTTTGGGGTCGTTTTAGGTCTCACTTGGGGATTAATCTCGTTTTGGATTTTCACCACTCAAGCTTTGACTATGACCACTTTTTCAAAGTCTCCAGAGACTCCAGAGTCCTAGTCTCAGATTCTCAAGCACTGTTTCTTCTGGGTGATGATAGGCACCTCAGTTCGCCTGAGACTTGCTGATTGTCGGTGAATAGATAACAACATTCCTACCGCCAGGAGTGTGAACAATATATTAGTTCCTCCATAGCTAATGAAAGGTAATGGCAAGCCCGTGTTAGGTAGTATTGCAGTGCATACTCCTATATTAAGCATCGCTGGTATTACGATAATGCTGGTCAAACCAACGGCCAACAATTTACCGAAAGCATCCTTAGCATGCATGGCAATAGTCAGCCCACATACAATAATCACGACAAAGCAAAACACACTCCCCAGAGTTGCCCAGAGGCCTAACTCCTCACCTATTGCTGGAAATATAAAATCAGTATGTGCCATCGGCAGAGATCCATGCTTTCCGATGCCATTGCCTAGCCCTGTACCCTCCACTCCGCCTTTGATAAATGCATTGATACCGTGTAACTGCTGGTAGCCATCCCCTTGTCGATACTTCTCGGATTCAAGATCAAATAATGCATTGATCCGCCCCATTCGTTCAGGGTTCTGTAGAATGATCAGCGTAGCACCGCCAACAGCTGTAATCACACCAGCAGCCATGTAAGGAATACGCGCGCCGGCGGCAAACATCACCATCGCACCTGCAGAGCCAAGTGCCGCTGCTGTCCCCATATCTTTTTCAAAAAAGATCAATGCGACTGGAACTCCCAGAAGAATAGACGGGGAAATAAACCCTTTGAAAAATTTACGCTCCTCGGTTTGATAATGCGCATACCATGCCGCGATTGCAATGACTACGAATATTTTTGCTAGCTCTGATGGTTGAAATTGTGGCAAGCCTGGAATTTTAATCCATCGCGTGGCTCCATTAACCTTGTGCCCAATTCCAGGAACGTAGCAAAGCACTAACAAAATTGTTGCAACAATAAGTGCAGGAATCCAAAAAGAACGCAATTTACGGTAATCAAAATTTGAAATGACAACCGCCCCAATCAAGCCCAAGCCGATGAACACCGCCTGTTTTTTAACTAACGAATAACCATCCACATCCTTGTTCCAAATACTCGTGCTTGCGAGCATCACAAGCCCAAGGGTCACCAATGCCGTCACCGCAAGGCTTAAGAATATGGCATTTTTTTGACCCATGATAAATTAATGAGGAAGTGAATGGCTATCATTGAACAAAGACATCCAACTACTTATTTAGCTGGTATTTTGATCGTACGTCCTGAGTAGAGCTTATTCGCATCCTTAATATTATTAAGCTCAAGCAAGTCATGACGCGATACCTTTAAACGGCTAGAAATACCCCAGAGTGTATCGCCAGGCTTGATGGTATAGGTCTTACCACTGTCTTGAATAGCAACAGGAGCTGAAGGCTCAATGACGAGGGCTTTGGGCGCATCACTGACATCGTGCGCGACCTTACTTGCTACACCAGAGGCCCGATCCGCAGATGGCTTGATTGCCGAAGCTGTCTTAACACGAGCCGTGTTGTTTACCTTCTCAATCACGGCAGGTAATTGCTTTGCGCTTCCAAATTTTTCAGGTGCTGATTTCGGTAACGCCTCAGGCTTTGCTACAGGTGTTATTTTGACTTTAGCGGGAGCAGGATTCACAGGATGCGCAGAAAGCTCCGCAGGAAGATCTAGCACAATACCTGCACGTAGTGCTCGATTACCATTGAGTGCGCGCAAGGCGGTTGCAGACACATTACGACTATCAGCAATACGAGAATACGTATCACCTGTCACCACGATATGACGACCTGTAGCAGATTGTACGGGAACAACTTGGCGAGACACTCGCTTCTTTAGCACCTTATCCTGCTGGGTGGCGGGCGCTGTTGGGGCAAGCACTAAAGCAGCAGGCTCCGAAAGAGCTTGTTGCCCCTCATTTGCGCTCACCTTGCTAGTATCACCAAAAAAGGCACTATGAATGTATATCGCAGCAACTGCTAACACGTGAAGAATGAGGATAACGAAAAGTGCCCTACCAACGCTAATATTTGGAACATCGGCTCCCATACCTGCATGCTGATCTGCGGTAGCTGTTGTTGCTGCATGCAGCCTCCTCTTGCGACCTGTCTTCGCATAGAGTACTCGGTAATGAGAGTTGGCTGGCTTATTTCTTTTTATTTGGATTGGCTTGTTCATAATGACGATGTCTTGTTTTTTGGTTAGTTAGGAAAATTACTTCAAATCATTTACAATGCGGCGGAAGTAGTCGCCGCGTTCCTCGTATCCGGAAAACATATCAAATGAAGATGTTCCGGGTGAGAAAAGGATGGTGTCACCACGTTCAGCCATAGCACGTGCTTGGCTGACCGCATTCTCGAGATTCGTAGCGATCTCAGCGCTAATGGTGTTCGAAATTGGTTCTAATGTGTCTTGTAGTTGTTTGGCAATTTCACCAAAGACAATAACACCTCTAGCTGAGCTCTCCAAACGAGGCAGTAGCTCTGAGTAATCAAGCCCCTTCTGTTTGCCACCAGCAATCAGCACTACACGGCGACTTTGTGAGCGCAGCGCACTATCGAGCGCATGTAAATTAGTTGCCTTGGAGTCATTGATATATTCAACCCCGTCCAGGATGCGCACCAATTCACATCGATGCAATGGGGGCGCAAATCCACGCAGAGCTTCATTCACATCATCGGCTTTTGCACCAAAGAAAGAGCATGCTGCATAGGCTGCCATCACATTTTCAGCATTGTGAAGACCACGGAGCTGTGTAGTAGAAAGGTCGATTACTTTATCTCCATCCTCACATATCCATCCATCTCTTAAGGTATAATCTGCTTCTGACTCGGTCGAAAATGTTGTAATACTTGCCTTAAACTCACCCACATCTTCGCCCGCACGCATCACCACGTGATCGTTTGGCCCAAGGTTTTCAAAGACTCGAAGTTTCGCATCTTTATAGGCCTTTAGTGTCGGATATCGATCCATGTGATCTTCAGAGAAATTCAGCCAAATGACAACATCAGGGTGAAAATCAACAACTGTCTCAAGTTGGAAAGAGCTAACCTCTAGTGCTGCCGCTGCAGGCGGCTCACTCATCATTGGCAATTCAGAAAACGGCTGACCGTAGTTACCACAAGGCAGACATGTCACGCCGCAGTGGTTGAGGATACGGTCTACAATCTCAGTGGTAGTAGTTTTACCATTCGTACCAGTGATTGCGATGATTCGGCCCTGATAAAAACGATACGCGAGCTCAACTTCACCAATCATCTCACCCGCATGCTGCTGATAAGATTTCACGAAGTCGCTATTGCCATCAATACCAGGTGAGAGCACGAGGATATCACAACTACTTGAATCACCGGTAGCTGATGTGGCATTAGGCACTGAGGCAATATCAGCAGGTAAATCACTAATATGGGCATTGGCATCATGAACAGAAACGTCAGCACCTGCCGATAAGGCAAGCGCTGCAGCAGCACGACCACTTGAGCCAGCTCCTAAAGCTATAACGTTTTTGTTAGTCAAATTCATGTTAGACAATTTTCAATAAAGCGATTCCTACTAAGCCACTAAATGCAGAGATGATCCAAAAGCGGATGATCACCTGGCTTTCGTGCCATCCACGCAACTCGAAGTGATGATGTATTGGCGACATCGCAAAAATACGTTTTCCGGTGAGCTTGAAGCTCGCCACCTGAAGAATCACAGACAGAGCCTCCATTACAAAAACCCAACCGATAATCACAAGTAGCAGTTCTTGCTTTGCGCAAATGGCAGCAGTTGCAAGACCTCCACCAATCGCAAGAGATCCGGTGTCTCCCATAAAAACTTTTGCCGGGTGACAGTTATGCCAGAGAAATCCAAAGCCAGCACCCACAAGTGCCAGTAGAAATACAGAGAGCTCAACCACATGAGTGTTGTATGGAATAAATAAGTATTCCTTGGCCATGTATGCGTGCCCTGCCAAGTAAGCAATCACCGCATACGCCAACGAAACAGTAATAGTACATCCCGTGGCAAGGCCATCAAGGCCATCGGTAAGGTTGACTGCATTAGAGCAGCCCACAACAATCAGTGCAAAAAACGGAATATACAAATAGCCCATATCAAACAAAGGTTGCTTAAATAGTGGAAAGGTAATTTCACTAATCTGCATGGGACTCTCTACCATTGTATATCCCATACCCATTTCTTGGGTCTTAAAGAACAAAAACAAAGCGGCAAGACCACCAATAGCAAATTGCCAGAACAGCTTGACCCTGCCTCTGACACCATCAGAACTTTTGAGCTTCACCTTCATGTAATCATCAACAAAACCAAGCAAACCCAAACCAAGCATCACACAGGTCGTGACGGCTACAAAGGGGTTGAGTGGGCGACCGCATAACAACACAGCGATGAGAACCGTGCCCAAAATCAAAACTCCACCCATCGTCGGCGTACCTGCTTTACCACCATGTAGTTCGTTGAGCTTATGAACCTCCTCCGCGCTGCGGATCGGCTGACCTACCTTCAGTGATACTAGCTTACGTATCACCCAAGGACCACAAGCAACACTCACCAAGAAAGTAAGCATACAGGCAAGACCAGCACGCACAGTTACATAACCCAGCAATCTCAGGAAACTCATTGAGTCAGCCCATTGATCTCCTGCCTTGAATGCCTCTAGCCAATATTCGTAAATCCAATATAACATGATATAGTGCTTTAGTTTTGAGGAAATGCTTGATTCATTACCTTTTCCATTTCAGCCATGCGACTACCCTTGAACAGCGCACTGTCCCCCTCCTTGCAAAAATCTTTAATCCACATCGCTGCAGATTCAGCATCATCAAATTGATGCGCATCGGCACCATTTGAGATCGCCCCCTCGTAAATCTGGCGTGCCGCATCACCAACACTGACCACAGTCAGATTCTTCTCTGCGGCAAGCTTACCCACACGGCAATGCTCAGCATCAGAATGAACTCCCAATTCGGCCATCGCACCCAATACCACCAGACGCCGTGCTCCATTATGAATTGGCAATTCTGCCAGTGTCTCGATCGCCGCAATCACTGAATCCGGGTTGGCATTATAAGTGTCATCAATGACCGCAACACCACCAGACACGTATTTTTGAAGGCGTCCACCTGACAATTGCGTCTGGCTCAAGCCGGCTGCAATCTCAGCCGATTTCATGCCAAGCGCATAACCAGCAGCAGCAGCTAACAAGGCATTATTCACCATATGCTTACCACCAACATTGAGTTCAACAAGCGCCTCCTCCTGCTGGTCGATGCACAATTTGAAAACAGAGCCTGTCTCAGTGACTCTTAAGTCCTCAGCTCGAACGACTCCCCGACAATTACCAGCAATCATCACCTTCGCCTTCGTTCTCTCGATCAAATAATCTACAAAATCACAACTTGCAGGAAGAATCAAAGTGCCTTGCTCTGGCAACGCACGAGCTAACGCACTTTTCTCCTCGGCAATACCCTCTCGTGTTTTCAGAAATTCGATATGAGCTGTTCCAATATTAGTGATGATTCCTATATCAGGCTGCGCAATTTGACAAAGTGGAGCAATTTCCCCAGCGTGATTCATCCCCATCTCCCACACGCAAACCTGATCATCTTCCTCAGTTGAGAGAACACTCAATGGCAAGCCAATATGATTGTTCAGGTTGCCCTTAGTGGCATTAACCTTCCACTTCTGAGCAATGACCGATGCTGCAAAATCTTTGGTTGAGGTTTTACCATTGGAACCCGTGATACCAACTACCCGAATATCAAGCTGCTGCCGATACCACTTCGCCAGCCTTTGTAGAGCTAACAATGTATCTTGCACTAAAACAATAGGAACGCCCAACTGTTCGACATCTGTAGGCATTTCATCAAGAATCACGCAGTCGGCACCAGCTTCTACAGCAGCAAGAGCAAACACATTACCATTAAAATTCTCCCCTCTCAGGGCAATATAGAGTGACCCATCCACCAATGTTCGAGTATCTGTCGAAACGGAAGTGATGACAACGTCACCATGAGCCGTCGCCGAGGCAAGCTCGCCACCAGTGGCGCTTGTAATCTCATTGACGGTTATTGGCTTCATCTTATATTCTAAGCAATTGTTTTCTTAAGGTTCATAGCCTTGTAAGCGGCCCTACGATCATCAAAATCGATACGTTTACCTGCAATTTCCTGATAGGTTTCATGCCCCTTACCAGCAACTAACACAATATCGCCCTCTTCTGATAGATTGACCGCCGTTTGAATGGCATCCATGCGATCTTCAATCTTCTGGTATCTTTCACCTGTTATACCCTTCTCGATCGAAGTCATAATAGCGCTAGACTTTTCCGACCTCGGATTGTCTGAAGTGATAATACAAAAATCGCTCTCTTTGGATGCTGCAGCCCCCATTAATGGTCGCTTACTTTCATCTCTGTCCCCACCACAGCCAAACACCGTAATAAGGCGCTTCGGCTTAAGCTCTCGCAATGCCGCACAGGCATTCGTTAATGCGTCTGGAGTATGTGCATAATCAACAAAAACGGCAGCTCCATCGCGCGAGCCTATATTTTCCATTCTACCTGGTACTTGAGGTGCCTCTGCTAAGGCTGTGACAGCGTCACGAGCTTTCACCCCAACTGCAACCGATGCTGCCAGCGCTGCCACACAATTGTAAACATTGAACCTACCTATGTAAGGCGTTCGAACGAGGTAGTCACGATCCTTATATTTAACATCAAATTCACTCCCTCTTACAGTCTGGTGTTCACGACCAATACGCATGTCAGCATGCACCCCGTATCCATAAGTAATGAGGTGTAGTCTATCTCTAAACTCCTCCACCAAGCGCTGCCCATAAGGGTCGTCTAAATTGATAACTGCTGTCGTCTTCTTTTCACCTGACTGAGATTCAAGTAGTTCAAACATACGTCGCTTAGCGGCAAAATAATCTGCCATATTACCGTGATAATCCAGATGATCTTGACTTAGGTTTGTAAATACTGCGGCGTCTATTTGCACACCATCTGTTCTTTTCTGCACGAGAGCATGAGATGATATCTCCATAGCCACACCCCGACAGTCATTGGCTAACATGCGAGCTAATGTGGATTGAAGTTCAATCGGACCCGGCGTGGTGTGAGTTGCAGTAGAAATTGCGTCTCCGTCATGGACTTGAACTGTTCCTAATAATCCAGCACGCCGCCAAGCCTGCTCCATGATGCTATGCGTGATGAATGCGGTAGTAGTTTTTCCGTTTGTTCCCGTTACCCCTACGATTTTCATGCCCTTAGCTGGATTTCCATACCAAGCACAAGCCAAAGCCGCTGCTGCTGCACGAGTGTCAGCAACATGAACCCAACATACTTGATCGTCATTGCCCGCAGGCTTTTGGCTCTCAGAAATAATAGCCACAGCCCCATTTTTTGCCGCCTGTGCTACAAATTCATGACCATCTACCTCATTACCTTTTACCGCCACAAAAACACTACCTGTGATCACTTCACGGGAGTCCGTATATATACCTGTAACATCTCCATGTTGATCTCCGATGATAGAGATAACATTCAGAGTGCTAATTACTTGTTCTAAATTCATTCAATTAAAGTTCTGATTTTGCCACCGTTCGTGTTGTATCAACCTGCTTACTGGGCTTCATCCCCATTAGGTTTGCGACACGTGTCGCCACTTTGGAAAATATAGGGGCAGCAACATTTCCGCCTCCAGGTGTTATCTTTGGCTTGCCCTCTTCGCCCTCGGGCATCGTTGGGTCATCTATGACTACGACACAGACAAACTCTGGTTTACCTGCTGGCATCATTCCTGCAAAAGAAGTCGTGTAGCGTTTCTCTCGCTCGTTCTTGCCATTATAATAGCCTCCATCAGGGTGTAATTTAACCGTTGTGCCTGTTTTGCCGGCAACACTGAAGCCCTCCACTTTTGCCCGCCGAGCAGTGCCTTTATCATCTACTACTGTTGCCAGTGCCTGACGCATCTTCTCCGCAACCTCTGATTTAATTACTCTGCGGACTCTCACTTTGTCATAGCTGTGAGTTATGGCTCCGTTATCAGCCATCATCGATTTCATCAACTGCGGCTTCATCAAAACACCATCGTTGGCAATGGCGGAATAAGCACACGCGATCTGCAAAGGCGTCACACTGACTGCGTAGCCATAAGAGATACGTGAAAAGTCTGTCGGGTTACCCGTATTCCTAACTACACCAGCACTTTCGCCAGCCATGAGAATATTTGTCTTAGCCCCAAAACCGAAAGCGCTAAGGTATTCAAAAAACCTATCAGGTCCTAATTCAAGAGCCACTTTGTATGATCCTATGTTACTTGATTTAGCAAGAATCTGCTCCACCGTTAAATCACCGAACGTTTTGTAATCTCGCACTCTGACTGACCCAGCACGATATGGCGCACAGTCGAAAATAGTGTCGGGTTGAATCAACCCTTCGTTCATCGCGCCCGCAGTAGATATAATTTTAAAAGTAGAACCGGGCTCATAAACTGCCTGCGTCGCATAATCAAAACCATTTTGGGTCATCCCATCACGAGTATTTAGATTGTAGCTTGGTCTACTTGCCATCGCCATAACAGCTCCACTCTTGGGATTCATCAGCACGATAGCTCCTTTTGCGGACGAAAACTTCTTAAGCCCTGCCGCCAACTCCTCTTCCAACACCCTCTGCATCCCCATGTCGAGGCTTAGCTGGACATTGAGTCCATGTCTTGGAGGCGTTACCTTTCCTGGCTTTGCAATATCGAGTGGTCTATATTTATTTTTGTGGGTGACCACGTTTCCATTTTTACCAGCCAACTCATCATTCATCTTGTGTTCGATACCTGCACGACCTCTTACGACTTGTTCCTTATCATTCTCCCCAACATAACCAATGATCGCCGCCGCCATGTTAGGCATGACATACCAACGCTTTTGCCACTCTTCAAAAACGATAGATGGTGAGATCGAATAATCATGAGCTAGATGCTTTAGTTTTTCTGCATCATCTTCGGACAAATCATCTTTGATCCTAACATATTTCTGACCTTCCTTGTTAAGCTTCATGCGCTGTCGGAGCGTATTAGGAGTCATGCCCAGCGGCCTAGCAAAGGTATCAACAACATGATTTATGTGCTGAGTAATTATCTCTTCAGCCGTAAATCTAAGTTTGATTTCAGCAGCTCTCGCTTCCACTTTACGGTTGCGCTTATTCTGATCCCACAAATACCATTCAGCTGTGTTGCGAAGCTCTTTATTTGCCAAAGAAAGCGCTGCAACTGATGGATTATTCAACCGTAACTTATCTATCGCCATGCGTGCACGGGGAATATTGCGTGCAATAAGTTGATTGTTGCAGTCAACGATACATCCACGATTGGCCAGCAAAACGACTTCTTCTGTCGTCTTCGATGACTCCGCTTGATACTGGTTTGCCTTGATTACATGCAAATAAATAAGCCTAACCGATAAAACACTCAACCCGCTCACAAAGAGCAGGCAGAGAAAAATACATCGTTTATAGAAAGAGCGTGGCTTCACAGAAAAAAGGGCATCATGGTTGGACTCGAGCTAAACTGGCGGCTTTGTATGTTTCGTTCTCTATGCGGAAGCCATACGGAGTAACTATCTCCACCGAGCTAGCGGGTGCTTCAATTAGATCGGAACCAGCCCGCGCAAGATCATCACGTATTTGGTAGATATTGAGCTTACGGTCGATCTTCGCTTGCAAACTATTGATCGAACTACCGTGGTCTGCGATTCGCCTCTCAGCCTTTCGAATTTCCTTAACCACCTCCACTTGACTATTCTTAAGCCATGCATGGACAAATCCACCACCCATCAATACAGGAGCCGCGAAGCCGAGAAGCACCATCTCAGTGATGGAAAATCTACGATCCTTGTTACGGTGCTTATTCATGATAGCTGGGCTGTTATCTTTTTTCGACCACTCTTAATTTCGCGCTACGTGATCTCTTGTTATCTTTGAGTTCATCCTCGCTTGCGGTGACTGGTCGGCGAGTCATCATCTGATACTGGTAATCTGGATTTGGCCGGGGCTCTGGCCACTCTTTGCGGTCAACATGAGATTGGGATGCATGCCTGAAAAACTGCTTCACCATACGATCCTCCAAGCTGTGAAATGTAATCACGAGCAGTCGTCCACCCGGATTAAGTAGCTTTGATGCATTATTTAAGAATGTGCGTAATGCACCGAGCTCATCGTTGACAGCAATACGAAGGGCTTGGAAAACACGAGTGGCAGGATGAATTTTGCCAGCTGGCCCCTTGGCCCGCGGCTGAATTGAAGCAATGAAATCAGCGAGATCAATTGTGGTTGTAAATGGCTTTTCGTGGCGTCTCTCGACAATACGGCGTGCTAACTTACTGCCAGCACGCTCCTCCCCATACTCATAAAAAATAGTCCTAAGCTCTTGCTCAGGCAAATGATTGACTAGGTCCGCTGCCGTCTCTCCACGAGATCTATCCATCCGCATGTCCAGAGGGCCCTCTTTGCCAAATGAAAAGCCACGGCTTGCCTCATCGAGTTGCCATGAGGAAACCCCAATATCGATTAAGATTCCGTCAACTTTTTGCACCCCAACACCTTGAAGAATATCTGGCAAATCGGAAAAATTTCCTCTCAAAGGGGTAAATCTCGAAGCATGCGGTTCGAGCCTTTCAGCCGCAAATTCATGGGCTTGCTCGTCTTGATCAACACCGATAACCCTGGCACCAGCTTCAAGCATTGCCTCGGTGTGTCCACCCCCTCCGAGCGTAGCGTCAACGATCAGCTTACCATCGGCAGGAAGCATAAAATCCATTACCTCGTCCAGCAGCACTGGCTTGTGGTAAGGGGTATTCATCGAGTTGTCTGATTCCATACATTGCTCCCTGTATTCTTGAGGAAACGAAGCCGAGCAGTCGGGGTGGGACTCCCTCCAAGTCATCCCAACCCCGACAGCTACAAACTTTGCTTCAGTAAACAACATGAATTCGTAAGGGTAGACTGCATGCTATCATCGACGTGTATTCCAAGAAAACGGGTGACTGTGACGAGCTGCGCCTGAGAAAAACTGCAACGCGAAAGAGACGGTGCAGAGGTGAGGCTCCCTCCAAGTTACCTCAACCTCTGCACGCGTGTCTCCATGCTGGGGGAACAGCATTGTTGTCATTTCTGTATCAGCGTATTGCACAGGAAAATTGTTTGTTTAATTTAGAAGAAACCAAACTCATCATTGGCATCAGCTATGATGCTTGCCTCATGGGCCTCACGGAGCTTGCGGTGGTTCTCTTCGTTTAAAATTTCGATGAAGTCGCCTCGGCCAACCAAGACTAAACTCTCTCCGGGAATTAGGCCGGGGTGATCAAGCAATGCTTTGGGAATACTTAGTTTACCCTGCTCATTGACATGAGCTTTCGTGCACCTCTCAAAAATAATACCTATGATGCTTCGCTTCTGGGCTGGTGAGCGCTCGCTGTCATTGACCTCTTGCTGCATCTTCTCAAACTCGGTTTCGGTAAGTATACGTAAGGTAGGAAAGCCCTCATTCGAAGAAACCATCAGCCTTAGCACCGTGTTGACGACCTCTGAGCGCCAATCACTAGGAATGGACACACGACATTTCGTGTCCATTTTGTAAGGGAAATATCCCCCCATGCTGTGATTTGTAGTGCTCATAAATACACGCAATTGCCCTTGCGGACCCATTAAGTACACTTTAGTGCACTACAGGTCAATATTTAATGTGCATATTTTTTCATTATTTCCTACCTTTCAATACAACTAGATAGTTAATTTAACTTAACAAGATTGCTCGTAGCCATTATTTGATAATAGTAAAGACTATCTATAAATGACCTTAAAACAAGCGATATGGTATGATTGCTACCTGTAAAATGGGGTAAACGAAGCTACCAACAAGAGCCTAAATGCTAATTCATGGCCAAAGAGGGCCCCATTCGACAATGACAAGAACAAGAGCTCCAGTGGCTTCTTACGCGTTTGATTACTCCCCTGTTATTCACATTCAATTGTCTAGCTTCGTTAACTCGCGCCGACTTCTCTATTTCCCTGGGTTGAGATAACACGCAACCCTAGCGATCTGGTGTGAATAACTTGTGGGTATCTCTACCTGCCTTGTGAAGAACTATCGCTGTGTCTCTTCTAGTAGCAACATCACAGCCTTTTTTAAAACACCGCAAAAAAAGGTTATGCACTCTGATCAAAAACACCCAATCAGCCTCCAATCAATCTGCTAGGAAATGACGCTGATTATCTGTTTTGCAGTGACTTACCATGACCAAAACAAAAAAAACAGTATCTTTGGTCACTTATCACCAACTTATTAACATCCCTGATAAATCCCGCCCAACGTCAATCGATACGGCTCTCAACCAAGCGGAATTTCTTATCATAATACCCTCCATTATGCTCTTTGCAGCAGCGATAACAGCCCGCATAGCGCTTCATTTTCCTGACTCGCTCAATCGTTTCCTCACATACGGGACATCTATAACGCCATTGCCGAGCCATCTCCCTTGATGGAAGCGCTAAATTATGAGTGGCGCGCTCACCGGGTATACCCAGATCACAGCAAGCTTGGCGCCACTCAGGCCCGTGCGCTTTGATTCTTCTACGTCCAGCTCTTACAAAAGCTAATAAATGAGCCAACTCATGCAGCATAGTATTGCGAACCTCCGCAGCTGAAAATTCAATCAGCTTTGGATTCAGCTCTATCTTTCCCTCAGGCCAAAATGCACGTCCTGCAGTGCTCCGCATACGTGAATTCCATGTAACCACTAATTTATTCGCCAGCCGGCCGTGCCCCAGATTCATGATGAGCTCTGCGCATTGACGAGTCAGAGCATTGTCGATCCCCCTTTGGGCTTCTTCCCCAGAACGGGAGATCGCACCTTTTGTCCTATGGGAGTCCTCAGACGAGGGAAAGCAAAACTCTAGCTGTCCACCCGAATGCATAGAATAATTTACTACTAGAGGATATCGACGCCGCCAAGAAAATTGCTCATTATGCCGCCAAGAAAATGGGTATTGGCACTAACAGAGCTACATCTGCCAGAACCCTCAGCGAGTTGATGGAAAAATGCTCACGATAGTGATTGATAACCTGGAGGACAGCGGCAGCCACCATCACAGAATAAAAATATGGCTTCGTGTATTGATCGGCAAACATAACAGCAAACATCAGCGACCCACCCGCCAGCACGATCAAACCAAGTGTCAAATTTTGTTCATGTGAACTGGCGACATCCTCGTTCTCTGCTTCGCTTGCCCTCTCCCATAAATCAATCGCCGTAATATTGAGCATACACAGCAGGCCGAACACCCAAATTTCGCGGCTTTCATAAAAGATAACGATAAGAGTGCTGACAATCATTTTAAGGAAATTCCAACCTGCATCCAACCACCCTGTGTGGTTGAAGGCGTAGAGAACATCATTTAGGTCAGTAACTAGCAGAGAAGCATTGGCTGCGTTAACGGGAATGCCCACACCCATTGCAAAGATCATTCCAGCCAATAAGTTCTTAAAATACGGTATTTGCTTGCTCCCCAGTGAGGCTATCAAAAAATAGAAAACACACAGGACTGCCGCCACTGCACCTGCAGATAGCATCGAGCGAGATAGAACAAACAAAGCCTGATAAGCACAGGTAAGGGCCACGACGACGACCGCAATTAACAATGGCCAGCGCCAACGCCAATGAAAGATATGTCGGGGCGACGATTGGCGCTGCTCTGGACGCAGCCAGCTATCCATGAGCCGATCCAGCACGTAGACACACCATATGGCACCGGGCAAAACAAACCATGCTGCTGATTGCATGTAATCTACCCGCAAAGCACGAACCAACATCCACATCCACACCAATCCCACAAGTGGAGCATCGAGGCTCAGCAAATTGGGCAAAAGCCATATTGGATTGCGGCGCTTACTCATCGATTTAATATCTCATAGTAAGTTTGATCCACTAGCAACCTGCTGATGTGAACTGTCGGCAAATGACAAGGACAGCATCTGAAACAAGCAATCAGTGACCATGACCCTCATCTGAGGAGTCGTGGTCTGTGTGACCAGGTTTCTTCTCTGACTTGGGAAATAAGTTTTTGGTTCCGTCTTTGGCACCCTCCGCGCTATCCTCCCAGCTGTGACGCTCACAGGAAACAAAAGAAAATACACCGGCAGTGACAAGCAGACTGAAAATGAAATACTTCATGACAGAAAGTTGCATATCGCATCCGGCAAGGAAAGCAAGTCGTCATTATCATGTAATTTCCTCTCTTGCTTCTTGCATACCAACAATCCCTAGAACACATTGATACCAACAACGAATCGAACACATCCTAAATCATGTCCACTCCATCTCTCACCGCGATACTAGCCTCCAGCGAATCTTCAGCACTAAGCGTCATTCTACTCGCAGTAGCAGTCATCGTCTGCTTGATATTCTTTACCATCCTCATCAAATTTTTTGGCATATGGCTGCAAGCACGCACAGCAGGTGCCCCAGTGAGCTTGCTCAACCTCGTCTTCATGCGCTTTCGTAAGGTTCCCCCCTCACTCATCGTTAACAGCCGCATCACAGCCGTCAAAGCAGGCCTCCCCTTTACCACTGATTTACTGGAAGCTCACTATCTCTCCGGTGGCGATATTACCCACGTAGTCCTTGCCATGATTGCCGCCGACAAAGCTGGCATCTCACTTTCATACGATCGAGCATGCGCGATTGACTTAGCCACCAAAGACACGGGAAAGACTGTGCTTGAAGCTGTCAGAACTTCGATCAACCCGAAAGTCATTGATTGCCCTAATCCAGCCACAGGCGTCACAAAGATAACCGCAGTAGCAAAGGATGGCATCGCCGTAAATGCCCGCGCCAGGGTAACGGTTCGCACCAATCTTGAGCGTTTCGTTGGTGGCGCTACTGAGGAGACCATCATCGCTCGAGTTGGTGAGGGTATCGTGACTTCAGTGGGTTCTGCATCCTCTTACAAAGACGTGCTTGAGAATCCAGATCGCATTTCCCAACTTGTTCTACAAAAAGGCGTAGACGCCTCTACCGCCTTCGAAATCCTCTCCATCGATATTGCCGACGTTGATGTGGCAGACAACATTGGCGCTCGACTACAAGCCGAGCAGGCAGAGGCCGATAAGCAAGTCGCCCAAGCCAAAGCTGAGATGAGACGTGCTGCCGCTGTTGCTGTCGAACAGGAGATGAGTGCGCGCACCCAAGAAATGCGTGCTAAAGTAGTTGAGGCAGAATCAGAGATACCTCTGGCCATGGCAGAAGCCTTCCGCAGTGGGAACCTCGGCATCATGGACTTTGTGAAATACCAGAATGTAACTGCCGACACCAAGATGCGTGATTCTATTGCCGGCGCTGACCACGAGGCCAACGAATAGAAATTCGAATCTACATCCCTTGGGCTGATACATATTCAGCCCAAGGTGAAATCCAAGTCTCCATCTAGCCCAAGTCACCATGCCAGAAATCGACGGCCGCGTAATACTACTGATTGTCTTTGTCACAATCAGCGCGGTCAAGTGGCTGATGGAAAAGATTCAAGGAGGGAATCAGCCGGAGCCTGAAGAAGAGCCAAACAGTAATATGGAAAACCTGTATGAACAATACAGGGAAGAAATTCGCCAGCGGCAGACAAAGCTACAAAAAAAACCACCCACGCAAACACCCCCAGCTCCCCCAGCTCCTCCCGCACTGCCTGTTTCAGCAACACCACAACCACAGCGTAGCCCAGATGCCTATCGCCAGCCAAGTCAGCAGCGCCCCGCTACATCCCTGGAGAAGCCAGTCAACGCCAAGCAGTCTGCAGCTCCTGTTTACACTCCGAGAAAAACAGTAGTGTCAGCTGAGCAGAGGGCCGCCGCTTCGAGATTTGAGCGAAGTTCCAGCAGCCGGCGCAAACCAAGTGCACAGAATTACGTGCGCACCTTATTGTCTACCCCGGAGTCTAGCCGCCAGGCCATTATTCTATCCGAAATTCTTGGCAAGCCAAAGTCTATCCAAGGCGGTTAATTGACAGCCGGCAAAATATAAGCTTCCCGCCAGTCGATTCTCGACAGCGTTCACTTTTCTGAACAGTATCTTGCTCATGGTACGCCTCATGGATCGCTACATCGGCAAGCAAATTGCTGCTGCAACGATCTTTGGCGTCGTTGTGTTGAGCGTGCTTTTGGTGATGGGCAACCTTTTCAAAGAACTTCGACCACTGCTTGTCGAAGAACATGCCTCACCGGCACTTGTCGCCCGCTTCATTTTCAGCGTCCTGCCCTTCTCGCTTATCTACACGATACCATGGGGGTTTTTAGTTGCCGTGCTACTCGTCTTTGGCCGGCTATCGGCAGAAAATGAGCTGGTCAGCATGCGCATGGCAGGCTTGAGCCTGTTGCGCGTTGCAATGCCTGTTTATACCATTGCAGCAATGCTGTGTTGTTTTTGTTTATGGCTGAATATCAGCATGGCTCCAAAGGCAAAAGACGAAATGAAATTTGTTCTCTACGAGGCCGTCAAAGCAAACCCCAATGCGATGTTGGACCCCGGGGTAGTTCAAACTCGATTCCAAGATCAAAAGATCTTTGTTGAGGGACGCCAAGGCGACGTTTTGAAAGGGATGCATCTATACGCACTTAATCCAGAGGACGAGACAGGATTCCCACAAGCCAGTGTCTATGCTCGAGAAGCAAAGCTTCGTATCATCGAAGAATCAAAACAAATTCGCCTACACCTTACCGATGCATACATGGAAGTTGTTAGTCCAGACGGCGACCGTGAATTGGCATTCATCGGTGAGCAAGAGCCACTCCTTTTTGATTTTGCTGCTGACCGCAAGAAAAAGCAAAAGGCGAGCATGATGACAAATCAGCAAATACGCGAAACTCTGATCCAAAACCCGAACATACAGGACGAAAAACGCTACGGCTTTCAGAATGAGATTCATCGCCGCTACGCGTTCTCCATGGCATGCCTTGCATTGTCGATGGTTGCCGTGCCGCTTGGCATTCAAGCACGCCGCAAAGAAACCTCTACAGGACTTGCCATCAGTATCCTGGTAGGCCTGTGTTACTTTCTCTTCTTCATGGTGGCTGATTCTTTCGAGAAGAAGCCAGGCAACACAGCCTTGCTCATGTATTGGCTACCCAACGTTAGTTGCCTAGCTCTCGGCATCATGCTCTTCGTCAAAGCTCGCAGAAAATAACAATTCATGATCCGCCAATTCAAAGCGATACTTCGCAAGGTCAAACGAGAAATTCTCAGGATCGCTTATGGTAATGGCCTCGACTGGTTTCCTATTCGAAAAACGCTACCTGCTTACAACGGAAATAAATTTGGGCATGACATCAAAGCGGCTCTCAATGTTGCCCTACTAGCCCTGCCTCAAGGCATGGCCTACGCAGCAATCGCCGACCTGCCCATCTACTACGGTATTATTTGTTCTGGATTAGCTGCGATCGTTGCGCCTCTGTTCTCCAGCTCCCGCCACACCATTCTCGGCCCCACCAATGCTACGTCCTTCATGGTTTTCAGCTTCTTCGCTGTATCCGCGGGCACCCTGGAAAAGTCGCCTGAAGCCTACATGCCCTTACTGGTGATCATGGTCGGCATTATGTCCGTACTCGGAGCCCTTTTCAAAGTTGCCGACTTATTACAATACGTGAGCCGAAGCGTGCTAGTTGGCTACATCACCGGAGCTGCACTTCTCATCCTAACCAATCAACTCAAGCACGTTCTCGGCATCGCAGACGCGATGAGTGAGGGCTTTGCAGCCAATACCTTTTTTAGCATTGCTGAGAAAATGGCAGGCCTCTCGCAAAGTTATCAACTACAGCCCATCATTCTCGGGGGAGCTACTCTTCTACTTTATGTTCTTCTCCAGAAAAAAATACCAGCACTCCCTAATTTTGCCATCAGCCTAACCATTTCTGCCATTGCCGGCTATGTATTGCGAACATGGGTGCCCGGATTTGATTCCCTACAAACCTTCAGTGCCTTCCAACTCGACGCTCTTTCGCCGGCATTACCTGACTTTAATTGGAATGATATATCCGCCCTCATGGGAGTCGCTTTTGCCATCGCATTTCTAGCCTCTCTGGAAAACACCGTAATGTCAAAATCTCTAGCTAGCCGCTCCGGTGGCCAGACCGACGTCAACCAAGACATGCTCTCTGTAGGCATGGCAAACATCGCCACCTCACTCGTCGCTGCGATGCCAGCTTCTGGCTCGCTCACGCGCTCTGCACTCAACTATGAGTCACATTCAAAATCACGTTTTTCATCGATTTTTTGTGGCATCCTATGCCTGCTTGGATTCTATCTTTTAGTTAAGCTTCCAATCGTTGAAAACATCCCTAAAGCGTCCCTCGCAGCACTCGTCATAGGTATCGCCATCTCCCTCTTCAATTGGAAAAACATCCGTATCTGCCTGCGCTCAACACCTGATGATGCTCTGGTTATCGTTACCACCTTTGCGGCCACACTACTAACACGCCTTGATTACGCAATTTTCATCGGGGTGGGCCTCTCTATCACACTCTTCCTTCGCAAAGCCTCCAAGCCTCACCTTATTGAATATGAAATGAGCGACGATGGTGATTTACGCGAAATGAGCAAAAAAGGCAAACGGCAGATTCCCTCCATTTCCATTGTTCACGTCGAAGGCGATCTCTTCTTTGGCGCTGCGGATCTTTTCCGCACCCAAGTACAGCGCACCATTGCCAACGAGAATTTGAAAGTCATCATCCTGAGACTGAAGAACGCTCGTCACCTTGATGCCACCAGCGTATTGGCACTCGATGACCTTATCAAAGACACCCGCAGAAAAGGTGTTCACGTACTCGTCTCAGGAGCTACCAGAGAAGTCTACCAAGTGCTCAAGAAATCAGGCGTATTGGAAACACTACAAGACGGTTGTGACCGCAACTTGGGCGAGACGAATCTCTTTATGTATTTCAGCGAAAACCCTAACATATCGACTAGAGATGCGCTGATTCGAGCGCAAGAACTACTTGGCACGAAGGAAGCTGACATCAAAATCTTCTTCGATAAAAACAAAGAAGATTAGCTAGCTTCGCCGAGCAACCAGCGACTGCATTTTTCTCTTGGCACTTATTTACCGATACAAAAGCTGCTAAAGATCTCTCCAAGCAACTCCTCCGTATCTATCCTTCCCGCGATCTCCCCGATTGCCTCCATGGCATCTCGCAGCTCAATGGAAACGAACTCAGCCCCCATCCCCTGCTGCAATGTTGTTCGAGCAGATTCTATCGCCGCCTTTGCACGCTTCAAACAAGCTTGGTGACGTGCATTGATCGCCACAGCATGGCCACCCCATTCACCCGCACTCATTGAAAGCTCATCTGCAATCACATTGCCAAGTTGATCGAGACCTTCACCACTAACACATGAAATTCTTACCCCTTTCTTTCTGACCCAGTCAGAATGCTCCGAAAGGTCAGACTTATTGATCACAAGTATATGGTGCTTCCCAGCTATCGCATCATCATCCAGATGGTGAATCATGGGCTCAGTACCATCAACAACCTCGAGAATAAGGTCAGCCGTCTTTACTTGAGCAAGCGTCCTTTCAACCCCCTGCGCCTCCACCACATCATCAGAATCACGCATGCCTGCAGTATCGATCAGGCGTATTGGGATACCCTGCAAATTGACTACCTCCTCAACCGTGTCTCGAGTCGTTCCTTCGATATCACTCACAATGGCACGATCATAGCCAAGCAGTTTATTGAGCAAGCTCGACTTACCGGCATTGGGTGAGCCGAAGATAACAGTTCGCACCCCTTCTCGCAAAATGCGGCCCTGCTCCGCAGTCTGCAACAACTTGGAGATGCTCATATCAACGCCAGTTAGACGGCCCAATAAGGCAGCACCTGTATCAGTATCAATATCCTCCTCTGGAAAATCAATGTAGGCCTCGATGTGAGCAGCAATGCCGAGTATATCCTCACGAATGGCCTCCGAATCATCTCCCAAAGTGCCTTGGAGCTGTTCATGCGCTGCTCGCATCGCAAGATCGGTTTGGGCTGAGATCAGGTCCATCACAGCTTCAGCTTGTGTCAAATCCATCTTACCATTCATGAACGCACGCTGACTAAATTCACCAGCACCAGCAGGCTCAACTCCCAGATCAAAGAGTCTCTGCAAAATACTTCTCACTACCAGCACACCACCATGACACGCGATCTCCACAGTGTCTTCACCCGTGTAGCTTCTCGGCCCATGGAAGCAGGTTACCAACACCTCATCGATCGTATCACCGTCAGCATCAACAATCTTCGTCAGCTTGGCATAGCGCTCAGCAAATTGAGCCGCATCTTGGCCTTGCACAAGACAATGGCTGACGCGAAGAAAAGCATCTGGACCACTGACTCTTATCATTCCCACCGCACCCATTCCAGGGGGAGATGCAATCGCTGCTACCGTAGTGTCCACAGACATTATTCGCTACTTTTTTGAGGATCCTTGGTCAGCTCACCAGCCTGCTCTGAAGCTTTCCCGTCCACGCCACCCACACCGAGGAATTCCCAACATATAAAACGCTCAATTTGTAAGCGAGCCGGCTTGTCCTTACTCCACCCGAGCTCGATTGTAGCATTGCGCGATTGATATTCACGATTCATGCCCCTCCAGTTGATATCAGCCAGAGCCCTACCAATCTTGGAATCAGCCTTCACAGCGACATTCACATGCTCCTCGGGATAAGCGAAGTCTTGAATCCGGTAGCTTCGATATTGTTGGTCGTCACGAAGCTCATGATCAATAGACTCACTGATTGCGACACGAAATATTTTTTTATGGCCCAGCTTCGGGTAATCAACAAAGGATCGAAATGTACGAAACTTACCCTGAATGAAAATGGACGCATCAAGCTTAAGCCCCTCTTCCGTGCCTTTGAAAAAAGCTACGACAGCGATAGGAGCAGAAACGTTACTTTTATCAATTGCATACGCCATATCGATGAGCGTCGCACCCTTGATCTCCATGATTTTATCCAGCGTACCTATAGGGGCAAAATATTCACTTAGTTCAACCTGCCCTGGCTGACGATATTGCATTCTAAAAATACCACGCTCATGATCTTGCATGGCTCCGGACCGATGAGCAAAAAATTCTATCGGAGTGTCACGGTCATCACTACCAGGAGGATAGAATTCACGCAGATCATCCAACACACCATCATTGGCGATGGCATACTTCATGCGCTCGTCTATCGACTTTGCCGCCATAAACCCAGCTAGCACCTCGCTCGCCTCCTTTTTCCAACCATGCGTTACCCATTCTTGCCGCAACTCTTCAGCAGTGACGGACCCCTCGGCTTCGGCTTGAAGCCCACCCTCAACAACTGCCCCTTCATCTTGGTAGGCCAGCCAAGCCGCCAGTCCAATAATTACTGAGAGAAGCACAATCAAAACAATCCATACAAATCGAGCCTCGTTACCACTTGCTACGCCCACCTCGTTAGATTTCGTCTCAGCATGAGCAAGATCAGACGTCTTTTTGATGGTCGTGCCATCACCGCCCAAAATAACAGGTTTTTTGTGAGCCGCACCCTGTATCGGCACAGATGACTCAACATCATCGTTTTTATCAATCGCTGTGGGCTTAGAATCAAGCTTCTCCAGCTCACTAAAATCAGGAGATGTCACCTCTTTGCCACAATATGGACAAGGTGCCGTGATCGCCGAAAGCCCTGCAGGAACATGAATGCTCTTCTGGCAAAACTTACAGGGGAATGATGCCTTAGATGGCTTGATTGAGTCACTCATGATGGAATTGAGGATAGAGCGACATGATGATAAACATGCCTCCCCCACTGTCAATGATGCATAGCCAACTTAACGCTACAGCAACACTGTCAGCTCATTTAAGCTTCATCGCCTAGCACCTCATCCAGCACCTCAATACAGCGCTCATTTTCGGGCATTGTCCCGATCGAAATACGCACCCACTCAGGCAACTTGTAGCCACTCATTGCGCGTACAATCACACCCTTGCGCAGCATCTTAGCAAACAAATCATCACCGTCGCCCACCTTCACCAGCACGAAGTTTGCCGCACTTGGCACATATTCAAGCCCACGCGCAGCAAACGCCTTCTCATAAAATGCCAAACCCGTGCGGTTCGTTTCCATTGTCTTGGCAACGTGCTCACTGTCGTTCATCGCAGCGAGCGCCGCTGCCTGAGCCATTGAGTTGGCATTAAACGGCTGCCGCGCCTTTTGCAAAATTGCCGCCACCTGAGGAGAGGCCAAGCCATAGCCAATCCTCAAGCCAGCCAAGCCATAGGCTTTTGAGAACGTGCGTAGCACACAGACATTGCGCCCTTCTCGAACATACTTCACCGTATTCGGAGCATCATTTAGAAATTCATAATACGCCTCATCAAGTACTGCCACCACATGATCCGGCAGACGATCCATGAATCGGTCCAACGCCGCCTCGTCGACCATCGTGCCCGTGGGGTTATTTGGGTTGGCAATGAAGACCAAACGTGTGTCCTCGGTAATAGCATCAGCCATGCCATCAAGATCGTGAA
>CBFHKM010000007.1:13010-33628 GCA_965656385.1 Oceaniferula sp. | reverse complement strand
CTAGATTGGTAAAATTTATTCGTGCCAGCTACCGTATTATTAGTTTCCATGTATGCATGAGCAAGCACGCAACGAGCAAGGCACAGCTTAGATCAAATATGAGATCTTATTTGGCTACAACTTCCAAAGACCACATTCAATCCTGTTCAATTACTATAGCTCACCATATTGCGAGCGCCCACGAACTTCTCGTAAAAAGCAAGACCATCGCGATATACGCTGCAATTCAAAATGAGGTATCTCTATCAAAATTACATAAACTCATACCCGACAAGCAGTTACTTTATCCCCGCTGCCAACCAGGACACCGACTTTCTTTCCATCATGTGACAAACGAAAATCAGCTTATTCTAAATTCCATGCAAATTCCTGAGCCTCAGCCATGCTTACATCCCGAGCTTGATACAGATCAAATAGATATGATTCTATGTCCTGGATTAGCCTTTGGCATCGACGGCACACGACTGGGTAGAGGGCAAGGCTACTACGACCGAGCACTGGATGGGTTTTCAGGAATCAAACTGGGCATCGCCCTAGATCACCAAATCACAGCGAGCGTCCCTCATACGATCCAGGATGCGACCATGGATTCCTTGGTCAGTGAGAGCGGTATTTATATTACCAAACCCGCGCAAGGATAGTGCTCTGAATATCATCCATCTCATTACTTTGCCGCTCTGTGGCATCCTCATAACCTGCGAGATGCAACAAGCCATGCACGATATAAAGCATGAGCTCACGATCAAAATCATTAGCGTATTGCTGTGCTTGATCCCGTGCCGTTTCTACACTGATGTGAATTTCACCGTGGCTAAAAGTAATCACATCTGTTGGCCCAGGAATCTGCATAAATTGAAGATGTAGATCTGCTATCGTCTCGTCATCGACAAAGTTAATCTCGACCTCATCAATTTTACCAAGGTTAGAATCATGCTTAGCAAACTCAAGCACCTCAGTCACAGCTTGGCGACCCGACAGCTGAAGACGCTTACATTGATCCGGTGACAAGCGAATCGCTTTCTGATGGTTGTAGATGTTGAGATCCAACATAGAAACTATACGCCAAATATACCCCCACTAGACCTTCCCAGCCACTGCATTAGTTTCGCTCTTCCTTTGCTTGTGGGTAGCTGATTTCTTTGGCTTTTTCGAGCTCCCCTCTTCTTTTGGATAATTAATCCTAGAATGCATCATACTACGAATAGTCGAAGCGAAACTTTTGCTGATTTTTTTGATGTCACTCATCGACAGATCACAACCATCAAGCTGCCCATCTGTTACACGAGACATGATAATCTCATGAACTAGGTTGCGTATTTTTTCAGGTGTAGGCTTGGTGAGGCTTCTAGATGCACTCTCAACCGCATCAGCAAGACTTATTATGGCACTTTCACGGCTGCTAGGACACGGGCCTGGATAGCGGAAATTTTTACGGTCTACCTCAGGGATATCCTCCTTATTTTCCAATCCCTGCTTTACCTTTTCAGCCATATCATCACGCTGATCTATTGCCTTATGATAAAAATACTGCACCAGAGAATCACCATGATGTTCCCTAATAACCTCAACAATCTTTGGGTTAAGCTTATGCTTGATTGCCATATCAACACCGTCTTTCACATGCGCAATAATCACAATCGCACTCATCGTTGGTGTCAGAGAATCATGAGGATTCCGATCCCCTTGGTTCTCAATGAAATACTCAGGCTTACTGAGTTTTCCGATATCGTGGAAATAAGAACATACACGACACATCGCTGCGTTGGCGCCGACATCTTCTGCTGCTGATTCAGCCAACGTAGCTACCACCATGCTATGGTGATAGGTGCCTGGAGCTTCTAGCTGCAGCTTTCTTAGCAACTTATGATTAAGGTCACTAAGCTCAAGCCAGCTAATATTCGTCGTAATGAAAAACAAGCTTTCTAATGCTGGCAGCAAGCCACTAACCAACATCCCAGTCAACAGGCCAATGGATACTGGCAACAAGGTCTTGCCTGCCATAACTGACCAGCTATCTCCCATTGTTAAGTCAGAGAAATCAATTTTGTTGAAAGCGAGGGCTAAAACGAAAGCAGTCAGACCCACATAGAAGCCAGCTCGCAACACGCTGCCACGTCTCCGCACAGATCGAGTTAATACCACTGCCATAACCCCAGAAATCAAACTGGTTACAAGGAAACAAAAAACATCAGCTTCAGGCACTAGAAGAGCCCCGAACAAACTCACACTAAGAGCAGAAAAAATACCCGCATGACGGCCACAGAGCACCGATGCAATCATGGGGGCAAATGCCAGAGGGGGCAGTAAAACCCTGTAATCTGACGACCATGCATTCACATCAATGGTGTGTATCGCTATCCTCACCAACAATAAATGGAAAGCAATTCCACCGAACACGAGCAACACCTTTTCATTGGCGTAGTTTAAAGCATGCCGTGTGTGGAAGATAAGAATTAAGCCAGCAGCAACAATGAGACATAGCATTGCTCTGCGCAAACCATCATCATGAAACAGGGTCTCATCTGACCTATAAAAAGCAACAATGAGACAGATCAATACCATGAATAAGGGATAAATGAGTAATTTCATCCACGTACTTCTTTGCATCGAACCAACAACAGCATTCTCGCTTGTTGTAGAGGTGCGGCGCTTCTTACCAGATGACATGCCCTTGTTTGCGAGGCGCCAACGCTTGAAAGCATCAATAAAACCCATAAAAATAGTTAGGATATAGATAGAGAGAAAAGTAGCTTTAGAGGAAGTAGGTGAGCATCATGGACTCGACGATAATATCTTTGCTTCGACTAAACTGCGAAGGGACGTAAATCGTCCCTCGTGAGTTAGAGGTTATATCAAAACCCGCAATCTGACAATATCATATTACCACGTAATCAAACAGTCGTTTGAATGGCTGTTAAGAGAGAATTGCATCGGTCGGATGCCAATCCGAAGGCTCTTCAGTGAGAAAATTGCCGCTCCCCTGTAAGCCGGATTCTGTCCTTATCACCTAAGTAATAATGTACGATCATTTATCTTTCCTCACTTTGTGAGGAACCTCCCGTGAGGGATGGTGCAACTAATACCCGGAGATTCTTAACGGGCGGGCTACCCTTCTCCTGTTATGTCTTGCGCTACGCGGGGTTTGCAATGCCTCCTCAGTTACCATTGGAGCGGTGGGCTCTTACCCCACCTTTTCACCCTTACCTCAGTCTCCTAAGAATCTTTGGCGGTCTACTTTCTGCTGCACTTTCCGTCCAATCGGCTTGAACCGACCGTCCCCTGTTATTCACAAGGCGCGCTGCCCTTTAGCGTCCGGACTTTCCTCAACCATTCAAAAGAGTGACTGCGATCGTCCGGGGAGCGGCAAACACAAAATAATCCCAATGCTATAAATGCCAAACATCAAATCAAAGAATATGCGTAACTGCCTTGATTCGCACTTGGATTTTGTGATTTTAAACCTAGAAATAGCATTATGTCGCACGTGCTTGCTACCTATGCCAACTTCCCTGTTACTATTGTAAAAGGAGAAGGCTCTTGGCTATGGGATGATGAAGGCAAACGCTACCTCGATTTTTGTTCAGGCATTGCCACATGCAGTATTGGGCATTGCCACCCAGCATTAACTACTGCGATAGCGAAACAATCGAGCACCTTGATGCATTGCTCCAACCTATACCAAATTCCACAACAACAGGAATTAGCTACCACTATCGTAGAAGATTTTGTTAAGATTTCCGGCAAAATATTTTTCTCCAATTCTGGGGCAGAGGCGAATGACGGAATGATCAAAACAGCACGGCGCTTTGGCCACGCGCGGCCCAGCAAGTCAGGCCAGCCTCGCTACGAGGTAATTACCTTTAGTAATTCATTTCATGGCAGAACTCTTGGCTCCATGGCGGCCACCGCTCAAAAGAAAATCCAACAGGGCTTTGACCCAATGCTTCCTGGCTTTCGCTATGTTCCGCTCAATGACATCGATGCGCTCTCAGAAGCAATAAGTGACATCACAGCAGGCATCATGCTTGAGCCTATTCAAGGCGAAGGGGGCATCAACGAGGTGACCCCTGAGTTTCTAAATTTCGTCAGCAAACTCTGCAAGCAACATGATCTATTGCTCATGCTTGACGAAGTTCAATGCGGCTTAGGCAGGACTGGCACCTTAATGGGTTGGCAAGCTTTTTGCCCAGAACTAGAGCCAGATACCATCTCATGGGCTAAAAGCCTCGGCGGCGGCTTCCCGATAGGTTCCTTTTGGACCAGCGACCGAGCAATTGACGACCAAGGCACCCCCTTATCATCACTGATGAATGCCGGCTCTCATGGTTCAACCTACGGAGGCAACCCACTAGCTTGCGCAGCATCATCCGCTGTTCTCGGAGAAATCCTATCTTCAGAGCTACCGACAAATGCTGCCCGACAAGAGCACCGCATACGCCAGGAAGTCAACTCTTGGAAACACCCTCACATTGCTGGCATCAGAGGAAAAGGTCTATTACTTGGCTTCGCGCTCAATGCTGATAGCACCGCATCGGACAATAGTACCCCTCCTGCCCTTCAGTTATGCCAGGCCCTTATGAAAAACGGTCTACTCACAGTTCCTGCAGGAACCGAAACCTTACGCTGGCTGCCACCACTTAATGTGTCTGACAACGAAGTTGACCAGGCTCTAAGCATACTCAAAGAAACGATCGACAGCCTATAGATCATCATACGTATTTCCCTTTACCATCTTTTTACTTACATGACACATCTACTCTCAATTGAGGAACTCTCCAAAGACCTCATCTGGAAACTTATCGATCACGCCGCCACCCTCAAAAACGAGCGTCAAAAAGGAACCCATGAGCACAAGCCACTCCAAGATCAAACTTGGGCCATGATTTTCACTAAGGCCTCGACGCGCACTCGAGTATCTTTCGAAGTAGGCGTCCGCGAGCTCGGCGGCTCCGTTATGTTCCTATCATCTAATGATATTCAACTTGGTCGAGGCGAGCCAATCAAGGACACTGCACGCGTGATGGGCCGAATGGTTCACGGCGCTATCATACGCACCTTCGCCCAGCAAGACGTTCTAGACTTCGCCAAATACTCGGGTATCCCCACCATCAATGCACTCACTGATGACGCTCACCCGTGCCAAATACTTGCGGATTTACTAACGATTCGCGAGCGTCTAGGCACATGGGAAAACAAGAAAATTGCTTTCGTGGGTGACGGTTTCAATAACATGTCCAGGTCTTGGATGTGGGCAGCCAAAGAGCTCAACTTCCACCTAGCCATAGCAGCACCAGCAAACTGCCTTCCATCAGAGAGTTACATCAATCGGCTGGGTTCATCTAATATAAGCCTACACACTGACCCAGTCGAAGCCGTCGACGGTGCTGACGTCGTCAACACGGATGTTTGGCTTTCCATGGGGCAAGAAGATCAAGCTGAGAAAGAGGCTCAATTTGACAACTACCAAGTAAACACTGCACTACTCAAGCACGCTAACCCATCCCACATTGTGTTGCACTGTCTTCCTGCCTACCGGGGCAAAGAAATCACCGAAGAGGTTCTCGAAACCTATGCCGATGTCATATTTCAGCAGGCAGAGAATCGTCTGCATGCCCAAAAATCCATCTTAGCAAAACTAGCTGAGCACCACTCTAACGAATTGTAACCTGAACGCTGCAATTACCACTCGCTAAAATTTTAGCGCTCCCAAAACAACATGCACGGTCAACTTCTGATTCTCGGAATTCAAGGAACTGAGCTTACCTGCGAAGAAGCTGAACTTTACAAATCAGTCCAACCAGGAGGCTACGTCCTATTTGGTCGTAATATTGAAACTCCTGAGCAAGTTCGAAAACTTACCGATGATTTGCGCGATCTCAGCAATCACACGCCCATCATCTCCATTGACCAAGAAGGCGGCCGTGTATCCCGAACACGCCTCATTGGTAATGAGCCCCCATCCGCCGAAAGCCTCCGCATCAAGAATGATCCGGGCTTAATAGCCCAACACGGCAAACTTACCGCCTTCCTGCTTCGACTTATGGGATGCAACATGGATCTCTGCCCCGTATTAGATATATCCTATGATGATGATGCTGACAATGCACTCAAGGGAAGGTGCTACGGCAAAGACGCACAGCAAGTGATCACCAACGCTGGCATCTTCAATAGCAACCTACGTCACTGCAGAATCTTGTCTTGTGGCAAACACTTCCCCTCGTGCGGACTTGCCACCGATGACCCACACCACACCCTTCCTCAAGTAGATAAATCAGTGGCAGAGATGCTAATGAGCGACCTCCTTCCCTACACCAGCCTCATGCCGGAATTAGATGCCATCATGAGTTGCCACACCCACTTTTCTGCGATTGACCCAGAGACACCCGGACTACCGGGATCAATGTCACACAACCTACTGACACGATTACTGCGCGATCAACTTGGTTATGAAGGCGTAATTATGACTGACGACCTCGACATGGGAGCCATCATCAATCACTATGGCAGAGGTCCAGATGTTACCAACGCCATATCGGCAGGCAATGACATGGTCATGATTTGCCACCAAATCGGCACCACCAAAGAAGCGCTTAAGCACCTCAAGAAAATCCCCCATCACCGCATTGATGACTCACTGAAGAGAATCGAAAAATTGCAAAAGAACGCCTACAAACCATTAGCCTTTAGTAGCGAGCTTTGGGATCAAATCGATGGCGATATTATGCAGCTTAGAATCGACGTCATGGGTGAACAGCAAGCCCGTGAGGCAACTGACTATACGGGGCAGAAACGTTCCCCTGTTGAAGACTACTAATTGAGGCCATTTGAGCTTAGCTCAACTCTATCTCAGAAATACTTTCCATGATCTTGTCAGAAATTTTCTGATAGTCATCCCTCCCCTTCGCCTTGAGCTCTTCAGCACTAAAAGTGATTGGATCACCAACCACCAGAGTAATAGGGCGAAAACATATCTTGCCAGATCCGCGTGGCAGAGCATCACGAGCGCCAAAAATGCGAACTGGCTGAACCACCGCCTTGCTTTTGGCCACGATCAGACCTGTTCCTGCCTCAGCAGGCTGCAGCTCGCCATCTAGAGTGCGAGAACCCTCTGGAAACACAACGACTTGATTACCTGCTCGCAGCAATTTGATAATTGTCTTTAAACTCGTCATATCAGGCCGATCTTGATCCACTGGAATCGAATTTAATCGAGGGTATAGCCATGCGCCGAAACCGGTAAACAAGGTTTTACGTGCCAGGTAATAGACTGCTTCATCGTAAGCAACTCCTACTAGCGGCGGGTCAAGGTAGCTTTCATGATTCGATGCAATTAACACAGGACCATCTGTGACCAGCTTCTCCTTTCCAACCACACGGTATGAGAAAAAACACACAAAGCACAATCTCCACAAGTTACAGCAAAACCAATAAATCGTTTTCATAGTTAAATAATATTAAAGAACCAAACCACGTTTTTGAAGCTCAACTAATGCAGCTTCGACCACCTCATCAATGTTCATTTCAGAACTATCTATGACAGCAGCGCCCTCCGCCACGATCAGTGGCGAATTTTTACGCTTACTATCTTCTTCATCCCTTTTGCTCACCACATCTGTCAGGCCCTCCGCTGAGCGCCTTGCAAGCCGAACCTCCTCTGAGGCGTCAATGTAGAGCTTGTAGGGTGTATCGGGGAAAACCACCGAACCAATATCACGCCCTTCCATCACCAAGCTATCCCACTTCAAAAATGTCCGTTGCTTCTCGACAAGCAGCTGACGCACCTCAGGCACAGCGGCTACCTGTGATACACGAGCATTTACCTGATCCTCGCGAAGAGCCCTCCCAGGATCAATGCCATCGATCAGTATTGTCGACTGACCATCAGAGACTCCACAACTGATTATGATTTGACGAAGCATGGTAGCAATGGCCTCAGGGTCCGAAGCATCAACATTCTTCTTCAAACTAGCCCATGCTATCGCACGATACATTGCCCCTGTGTTGATCATGATCAAACCGAGGCGTTCAGCAAGACGACGGGCAACAGTACTCTTGCCAGATGCCGCAGGGCCATCGATCGCAATCGCATAAAAGTTCTTTTTATTTAGCTCAGACATTTTTAGTAAAATATAACGATCATACTGGTTACCCCGCTAGAATAGTTTCTAGATGATCTGCAAAGCCAGGGTAGGATGTATCAATACACGCAGTGTTATTGATCACCGTTTCACTCGCAGCAAACAAACCAGCAATAGCAAATGCCATCGCAATACGGTGATCGCCAAAACTCTCTAGCTCAGCACCATGCAAGGGCTTACCTCCTGAGATCTCCATGCCGTCTTCAAACTCCACAAGGTCGGCGCCCATTGCCTTCAAATTTTCAACAACTGTTGCTATTCTGTCACTCTCCTTCACCCTCAGCTCCTTGGCATTCCGTATCACCATTCTGCCATTTGCTAAAGCTCCCGCGACAGCAAGCACTGGAATCTCATCAATCAAATTTGGCACTTCCTCAGGCTTAATCTCAGTACCATCCAAGGCCTTACCGTGAACTTCAACATCACCATATGATTCACCACATTCATCAGGGTGCGCCACAACTTTGATATCAGCTCCCATGCGAATGAGCACATCTAATATAGCAGTCCGAGTAGGGTTTAAACCTACATTTTTAATAACCAAATGAGCTCCGGGCAAGGAGGCTGCAGCCACAAGCCAGAATGCTGCAGATGAAATATCTCCCGGAACTCGGAGATTACCAGCTTCAGGAGTCTTGCCTCCAGTAACAGAAATAGTTTGTCCTTCCCGCTGTGACGGCATTTTAAAATATTCCAACATACGTTCGGTATGGTCGCGAGTTTCTGAAGGTTGAATGACAGAGGTAATACCCTCAGCGAATAAGCCAGCTAGCAGAACCGCACTCTTCACTTGAGCACTAGCGACAGGCATCTCGTAACATGTTGGCTTTAATTCACCACCTGATATATGCAATGGAGCGCAGCCCGGATCATCTCCACAAGCCTCTATAGAAGCCCCCATTTGCTCTAGAGGCTTTATGATTCTGCCCATCGGTCGAGATTGCAATGATGCATCACCGGTCAAAATAGATTGGAATGGCTGTGCTGCCAGCATCCCTGCCAGCAGTCTCATCCCCGTTCCGGAGTTTCCGCAATCCACATTGCCAACCGGAGCACTCAATTTCATGCTGCGACCGTGAATGACCAGAGAAGTTGGCCCGTAGCCCGACTTTTCCTCAATGACATCATACGTGGCACCTAACTGAGCCATCGCATTTAAAGTGCAAATACAGTCCTCACTGGGCAAGAAATTATCAATACGACATGGGCCATCAGACAAGCCGCCGAGGATCGCTGCGCGATGCGAAATACTCTTGTCTCCTGGAACTTCAAACTCAGCTACAAGATGATTAATAGAGTGAACGCTAATACTAGACATATATCGTTGGAATAAGGGTATGCTGATAATTGATATAACTGCCTGACGGTCTGACGCAGCAGAAATAAAGTGAAGCTCAATGGGTTAAAGCTCGTCTCTGAGATGTTTAGCTTTGGCCAACAATTCAGCTAACGCTTCATCGCTTGAATCATCCATTAAAGCAAGCATTTCACGCAAATAGGTAATAGCCTCCTCTACAGGCTCTCGAAGAGCATCCTTATTACGCATAAGAATCTCAGCCCACATGACGGGATGCCCAGCAGCAACTCGTGTGGTGTCTCGCATGCCATTACCTGCAAACTTTCCCTGATTAGGATCTTTGAGGCCAACTAGTGCACCCACTGATGCTAACATATGAGGCATGTGGCTAACTCTAGCTATTACGCGGTCATGCTCCTCGGAAGTAGTCGAATAACACTGACATCCAATGCCCTGCCACAGCGAGCGTATCACGCTGACATCCTCTTCAGAATGTTCGAAATCGTTTGTGATGATACAAGCAGCTCCTTCAAATAGATCATCCCTGGCTGAAGAAACCCCTGCTTGCTCCGAGCCTGCCATGGGGTGGCTTCCGATGTATTTGGCACCTAGCTTGTTAATCGTTGGTCCCAAGAGGTCTCGAGGCGTCATTTTGACACTACCTACATCCGTCACCAGAACTCCTTCAAGGTTGCAGTGAGCTGCACAAGCATCCAAAATTTCTAGCATCGCCCCCACTGGTGATGCCAGCACAATCATCTCTGCGCCTTCAACCACCACCTTAAGATCCGTGCTGGCGGTCTTAACTCCGCGATCTTGTGCCTGTAATACTCCCTGCTCACGCCGACCCCACAAAGACACAGATACCGATGGCAGACGGGATTGCACAGCAAGAGCAATGGACCCCCCCAGTAAACCACTTCCTAGTACGGCGATACGTTTCATACAGAGCTATGACTGGCAGGTGCCAGCTTAAAAGCAAGAACCGAGGCTACCAAGTTACTGCAATATCTGTATTGCTCGGCTAGCAATAAATTCTGGCACCGCAGTAAAAAAGAACACAGCACCAGTTTATGGCACTCTAAATTTGTGATTTGGATCGGGATCTTCTGGATCACGACAGAGGCGGCCTGAACCAATCCCCTTCACATCAACAATGTTGGTAGTATAGGGATTGAATACGAAACCTGGCTTCCCAGGAACGGCTGCCGCCGTTGGATATTTTGACTTGGTTGCTGACACTGGCCCAGAGTTTGCACCACTAGGTTCTGTCCATTGACCTCCATCTGCGGGCTGATTACCATATTGGCTACCTACGCTGTTGACGCCACCATTAGCCGCTTGCTGTTCTAGTAATTGACGATTTTCCTCGATTCGTCTCTGTTCCTCACTGGTGATTGTCTGCTCAACTTGTAGGCGTGTAGGTTTGGCATCACGTCTACCATAATTAGATGGGTAAGGGTAACATGCCCCGAGGAGGAAAATGACAGCGAGTGGCAATAATATGCTCTTTGATAAATCCATGATATATAGATAGTTAACTTGTTGATTGAGATGGTAGACGCGAATAATAACAGGTATGAGTTAAGTCACCCGCGAATGACGTTTTGGATATTTAGCCTTACTTTATGGCAAGTCAAGTCCTAGCTATATCATTACGAAAGCGCAGCCATCAAAGGCGCTAAAAATAATATAAAACAATTAAATATTGAGCAAGTTCATCAATCGGCACTTGATTAGAGTGATCATTCTAATGAGGATCAGCTCATTATTATTTGTTGTGAGCACCGACATTTCCATTTCTACAACGATCAAAGAACGCATTGAGCAAGCTGGCAATGGCAGTATCCTTCGCGAGCAGGAGTTTAACAGCTTAGCTCTAAAGCTTTTCGAATATCAATATCGAGAAAACAGCGCATACAAAAACTTTTGCGACGCACATGGCCAAACTCCGGATCTCGTCAATCATTGGCATCATGTTCCAGCGCTTCCCACAGACGCCTTCAAAGCAGAAGCTTACCCTTTGACCACCTTCCCTCTTAAGGATACGGAAAAAACCTTCCTTACCTCTGGAACAACCACAGAATCCAGAGGCAGGCATCATTTCAGATCCACTAAGCTCTATGAACACTCCATCATTAGCGCGTGGCGTGAGCTCAGCTTACCTGAAGTTTGCAGTTCACTTTTTTTAATCCCTTCCCCTCGGCAAGCCCCGCAATCCTCTTTATCGCACATGATGGGGGTTGTTTCCAACCAACTAGCTAGTCAATCCAAATGGCTGATTACTGAATCTGGATCTATAGATCTCAACAGCTTAACCAACTCCCTTAAAGAAAAGCAAGCCGTGGTATTGTTAGGCACCGCACTATCGTTCCTGCACCTATTTGACTCCATGAAATCTCCGATCATACTCCCCGAAGGCAGCTGGGCAATGGAAACAGGCGGTTACAAAGGAACGCACCACCAACTCAGTAAAAGCGAACTACACCAATTATTTAATACTAATCTTGGTCTTCATTCCGACTCGATCATCAATGAATACTCAATGACCGAGCTCAGTAGCCAATTCTACAGCCGAGGCCTGAATTGTGCGCATAAAGGTCCGAGCTGGACTCGCATCCGCGTTATTGACCCGATCACCAACACAGATGCTAAACCGGGTGAGCTAGGCCACCTCGTGATTTATGATCTCGCCAATGTCGATTCTGTTATGGCGATCCGCACTCAAGATCTTGCCATGCAAAGCCAAACAAGGCTTGAACACGAAAACCCCTCTTTTAAACTTATCGGACGCGACCCAAGCGCCCTACCAAGAGGATGCTCAAGATCCAGCGACGAATCCCTAAGCTCATGACACCCACACAAGAGCGCATTCAGCACATCTTCAAAGCTTGTTCTCACCGTGAAGTGCAACAATGGACCGGCTTAATGACCGTTGACGATCTTCATGCATGGCTCAAACAAGAACTAGGCAGCGAGCTGGCCCTAGATCAGTTTCTTCCTCATGGACCACTCAAAAGCAAAGCCATCGCCCCTCAATGCATCCTGCATATTGTAAGCGGCAACACACCACATGCAGCCTTCCAAAGCATTATCAGAGGGCTAATTGTAGGGTCGCACAATATAGTTAAAATACCCACCAGCGGACTAGACGCATTCACCGACGCCCTTGTTCATTTCCCGGAACCACTCAGAGATCTCATTGAGATACATAGTGCACTGGAAAATGAAGATTGGCTCAGAGCTGATGTTGTTGTCGCGATTGGATCAGACAAATCCATTGCAGCTATTCAACAGCAAATAAAACCTAACCAGCATTTCATTGCTCACGGCCACAAAGTCTCTATCGCTATTGTCTATGATGATTTCAAAACAGCCGCACGACGAGCCGCCCGTGACGCCTCCCTCTTCAACCAACGTGGTTGCCTATCAATACACGCCATATATGTGCAAGGAGACTCCATGCGCTTCGCTGAATTACTAGCCGCAGAAATGGAAGAATTCTCTAACACCAACCCGCCTGACCCTACCTCCGTCTCAGAAGCGGGTGCGATCAGAAACCTCAGAGAAACAACTCGTTTTTGCGCATCCAATGATACTTCCGTTCATCTCTGGGAAAGCAAAGACACGCTAAGTTGGACCGTCATTCATCAAAGCGATCCAGCACTACAACTCTCGTGCCTGAACCGATGTGTTTTCGTCAAGCCTCTGCCGCCTGAATTGGACAGCAAGATTCTCGGAGCCGAATCAGCTCACTTATCGACCATCGCCATTCACCCTTTCGACGAAGCTAAAGCGACATTATTAGAAAACCTTCCAGCGCATCGAATTTGTTCCTTAGGCGAGAGCCAAAAACCCAGCTTATTTTGGCATCACGATGGCATTGCGCCTATCGCTTCACTTGTTAAGTGGAAAGATCTCGGCTAGTTCATCTACAATACTCTTCAACCAACCAATCATGTTTGACCCTCCTATCAAAACCACCGGAACTGTTATTGATTCCCCCAAGGAAAATATTTACCAGGTAGAGCTACCCAATGGCAAAATCATCGTTGGCCATATCGCCAAGGCCATGGTGGCACTTCACCAAGACATTAAGCCCACGTCCAAAGTAGAGCTGGAACTTACCCCGTATGATTTCAGCAAAGGTCGTATCGTAGCGGTCAATAACGATTAGCCGATAAGGCTGAATCAAATCGCATTACCCTCATGGAGCTGCTGATTCATATCCAGAGCAGGGCTACCTTCGGTGCGTTTACCGATAGGAACAGCGGGAACACCCGCTACCGTTTTATGCGGTGACACATTTTCAAGCACAACGCTTCCTGCACCAATTTTCGCACACTCACCAATCTCAACGCGCCCCAAAATCTTAGCCCCAGCACCGATTAAAACACCAGATCTCACTATAGGGTGACGATCACCAGTCATCTTACCGGTGCCGCCCAGTGTCACCTCGTGCAAAATAGAAACATTGTCCTCTACAATCGAAGTTTCTCCAATGACTACACTCGTTGCATGATCTAGCAGAATCCCGCAACCAATCTGAGCAGCCGGGTGAATATCTACAGCAAAAGTCTCACTGACAATGCTCTGAAAATAAAGCGCCAGCGCCTGACGGCCATCCACCCACAAACTGTGAGCTACTCGATAAGCTGAAATTGCTAAAAACCCCTTATAAAACAACAAGGGCTCTAGTGCTGAGCTACAGGCAGGATCACGATCTACGATCGCCCTCATGTCTCCGGCGACGGCAAGCAAAATTTGATCATTAGACTTCAGCACATCTTCAAGTAAAGGCTCAAGCTCGGATCGTTGCATATCCTCACGCGACATTCTCCTCGCAAGTCTTACTGCAAGACTCTCAGCTAGGTTATCACGGCTGATCACAACATCATCGAGCATGCGCTTTAAATGAGGCTCACTTTCTGACATCACGACAGCCGCATCACGTATTGCGCTCCAAATATGCTCAAGATCGACGCTTCTAAGCATGGATCCATTGCAAAGGTTCACTGGCTTGGCGCTGGTATTATTTTCTTTTTTATGTTCCATTCTCCGTATGCGTATTTCACAGAAACTTGAGTATGCCTGTCGTGCCATGGTTCAACTTGCACAACATCATGACGGGCAAACTTTGACACAGCTAGATGACATAGCTCAGCGTGAAGCAGTTTCTGCGAACTTTCTAGTCCAAATCCTCAATGACCTCAAGCGCGGTGATCTTATTATTAGCAAAAGGGGCAAAACTGGTGGTTACCTACTGGCTCGCGACCCACGAGAAATCAATCTTTTAGACATCACCAAAGCTGCTGACCCTGGCATGCTGAGTAGCCATGTTATAGGTGAGGGTGAATCAGGACGAGCTATCCATGATGCATGGAATCAGATTCACGAGACTCTTTGCAAAGAACTTAGCTCCATCACCTTGGATTCATTGGGCACCCAAACCCCGATGTTTTACATTTGAGTAGCATACTTCTTACTTAAATTTATGACCTCCTGGGCCGCCATATTCCTTTTGATTGCGATGCACACCATCTTGTGTGGCGCCGAGATCATCAGTGCAGAGAATATGAGCGCATCCCCCACCAATCAGCGCAGAGCTCACGGTAATGCCTGCGGGCCAGCTTCATTATTGAATGCCTTTCATTATGGATCAAAAAGATGGCAACGAGCATTTAATGCAGTACCAGGAGACGACAGCAAAACCCGCATCAACTACGTCATCTCCAGATGGGGCCTCAAACCATCCAAACACATTCAAGGAGTTAAACGCTGGAACCAACAAGGCATGAACCTTGTCGATCTGCAAGATGTCGCCAATGAAATGTGCGACTACCATTGGCTCCCCAAAATAAAATACGAAGTGCTAACACGCAAACAAGAGGAGCCAGTAGCAGGCCTACTTCAACGCAGCCACCAACGTATTGTTAAATCACTCAAAAAAGGCCTACCTCCGATTTTGTGCATACGGCGATATGCTTACCGAGACAGCAAAGAGCTCAAAGCTAAATCATGGTGGCCTATCAGCGCCCACTTCATCGTTATTATCGAAACGACGACCACTCTCAAAAACAACCCCAAAAGCTTCAGGATAAAATATGTCGACCCCTACGGAGGTCACACTCATGAAGGCACCATCCACACCAGCACCGGCAATTTCACCAATAGCCCGTTTTTGGGGGCCCGCCTTCCTTCAGCCACCATCGGCAATTCGCTGATCAAAAAAGGAGAGCCCACTACCCTCGCCTTCTCTGCGGTCCTGGGCCGATGGTAATCCGCTACGCCTGCTCTATTTATTTCGGCTCGCATTAAAGGCAGTATTTGTAACAATCTCTCGACCTCACTCACACCCATCGAAATGCAAGGACTCATATTAAAAATCGACTGCCCCGACCAACACGGTATTGTTGCTAAAATAGCATCTTACGTTGCCGATTATGAAGCCAACCTATGTGAGTTTTCACAATTTACCGACGACGAACACCGCAAATTTTTTGCTCGGGTAGAGATTGACACCTCCAATCTCAAAGTCAGCGTGGAGGATTTCATTGTTGGTTTCAACACGCTCGGTAAATCATTATCCGCATCCTGGCATTTTCGTGAAATGCCCTACAAAATGCGCACAGCCGTCCTCGTCACCAAGACCGACCACTGCCTTAACGAAATTCTATGGAGAACCAAACTTGGCGAAATGCCGATCAAGATCACATCCATCATAGGCAACCGTGACAACTGTCAAAAAATCGCCGAACAAGCAGGCATCCCCTTTCACCACATCAACCTTGATGGCGATAACAAAGAAGCAGGATTTCAGCAGATTAAAACCATACTCGATGACGAACAAGTTGAGCTTACCGTACTCGCTCGATTCATGCAGATCTTACCCACCTGGTTTTGCGATCAATACAGTGGTAAAATCATCAACATCCACCACTCCTTCCTACCTGCCTTTATTGGTGCTAATCCTTATCGCCAAGCACATGAGCGCGGCGTCAAACTCATCGGAGCAACATGTCACTACGTCACTACCGAGCTTGATGGAGGGCCCATTATTGAACAAGAGGTCAAACGCGTACAACATTTTCACAAGCCAAAAGACCTGATGCGCTTAGGTCGAGACTGTGAGAGAGACGCACTTGCACGAGGCATTCGCTTGCACGTGAATGACAGAACCATCATTCACCAAAACAGAGCGATTGTCTTTCCTGACTGAAGACTACCTCACAACTAACGCGCCTCCAATCAATCAAGTCGTCGCATGTGTAGCCCTTATCTGGCCGTCACCTCTGACCCTATACTGGTAGGAAGTAAGCTCTCTGAGAGCCATTGGTCCACGAGCATGCAGTTTATCGGTGGATATACCAATTTCCGCCCCAAAGCCGAACTCTCCGCCATCACTAAAACGAGTTGAGACATTATGAAAAACACAGGCGCTGTCGACTTGAGTCATGAATAGCTGCGCACACGTTTGATTTGATGTTACAACACAGTCACTATGCCGTGAACTATGAGTATTGATGTGCTTCACTGCTTCATCAAGTGAATCCACCACCTTGATGGCGATAATCAAATCCAGATACTCGGTGTCCCAATCCTCATCGCTAGCGGCCGAGGCACGATCCCCGAGGAGCTCAAGGACTGGAGCATCACCGCGCATTTCAACACCCTTTGATTGATAAACATCTGCAATTTTAGGCAGGAAATCAGCTGCTACATCTCGGTGCACCAGCAATGTTTCCAGCGCATTACAAACGCCTGGCTTGTGAGTCTTAGCGTCATCCGCAATCGCCACCGCCATTTCCATGTCCGCATCTTTATCGATGTAGGTATGGCAAATGCCGTCATAGTGTTTGATCACTGGCATACGAGCCAGAGATACTACCGTCTCAATAAGACCCTTTCCCCCACGTGGGATAATCACATCGAGCCATTGATCCATAGAGGCCATTACGCTGACACTCTCTCTATCGGTAAATGGAATCAACTGGATCGCATTGGCTGGCAAGCCCGCTTTCTCTCCACCTGACTGGAGCGCCAACGCAATCGCCTTATTCGAATGTATTGCCTCAGACCCACCACGCAAAATCGTAGCATTGCCCGATTTTAGACATAGCACAGCAGCATCACTAGTCACATTAGGTCGACTTTCGTAAATAATACCAATCACCCCAATCGGGACACGCACCTGCTCGAAATGGATATCATTGGGCCGCACCCAATCACTCAGAACCTCTCCCACCGGATCCGCAAGAGCTGCCACCTCCTCAATGCCCGTGGCAATGGCCTCAATTCTATCATGATCAAGGCGGAGCCTGTCTAGCATTGCAGCGGTTAGATCATTGGCTTCACCAGCAGCGATATCTTTTGCATTAGCCTCTAGAATATCAATCTCCTGCTCGCGCAAGGAAGTTGCCATGGCACGCAAAATCGTATTTTTTTTATCTGCGCTGAGAATAGTTAAAGCATGCGCTGCTGCGCGTGCCTTGGATCCCATCTCAAGGATGATTTCTTTAATCTCCAACTTATCCATCAATGAAGTGTCTCTATCTGAATTAAATGTCAGAAACGGGAAGCTGGCTCACCTCCTGCCTGATATGCTCAGCAAGAGGCGTGCTCAAGTAACGCTCCGTTGAGCTGCAGGCGACCGTAACAATGCGCTTCCCTTTGAACTCAGGACGCTTGGCTAACTCAATAGCAGACCAAATATTAGCACCACTTGAGATGCCCACTGGTAAGCCATCATTCTGGGCGACCGCTTGCGCCGTCTCAAAAGCATCTTCATTGGTCACACAAATTGTCTCGTCAATCACATCCACATTCAAGTTGCCAGGAATAAAGCCTGCACCAATACCTTGTATCTTGTGTGGTCCTGGTTGACCTCCGGAGATCACAGGACTGGCTGCAGGCTCAACAGCAACCACATGCATGCTTGACCTTGGCTTGAGAACCTCAGCTACACCGGTGATCGTTCCTCCGGTTCCGACCCCAGCAACAAAAGCATCGATCTTCCCGTCAGTTGCAGACCAAATTTCCTCTGCTGTGGTTTGGCGGTGCGCCTCGGGGTTAGCTGGGTTGTCAAACTGGCTAGGACCAAAAGCTCCTTCATCAGCTTGCTCGATGAGTTGTTTTGCCTTAGCAATAGCACCTCCCATTCCCTTGGGCCCCGGGGTAAGAACAATCTCAGCTCCTAGCATACGCAACAAAACACGACGTTCAAGAGACATCGTCTCTGGCATCGTAAGAATACAACGATACCCCTTAGCTCGAGCGACAAAAGCAAGTGCAATACCGGTATTGCCCGATGTTGGCTCAATGATTGTGCCTCCGGGTTTGAGTAAGCCATCTCTCTCGGCAGCCTCAACCATCGAACGGCCGATACGATCTTTGACACTAAACAAAGGATTAAAAAACTCGGCCTTCACCAAGATTTCTGCCTCCAAGCCCTTCGTGACATTGTTGAGTTTGACAAGTGGAGTGTTACCGACGGTTTCTACTAGGTTATTAGCAATTTGGCTCATGATGGATTCAGTAATGGTTAAATACGGTTCGTAGCATCAATGAAATCGCGCCATAATCAAGCCTCATTCACTCCTGAATTCGTCATCAACTGCACTTGGAATAGAAATACAAAACATCCGTGCCATTCCTCAAATTCGTGCTAAAAGCGCACCGTGAGCGACACAAAAATAGCCAAGCAATCAGAATCATCATCGCTATTGGGATACTCCCACGCTGATTTGGAAGCCCTCTACGACGAGATGGGACAAAAGCCCTATCGCGTCAAACAAACCATGGAGTGGATATACAAGCAGCGCATCACTGACATCGAAGAGATGAGCAATTTGCCAGCTGACTTGCGCCAACATCTATCCCAATCGCACTACCTTAACGACCTAAAGCACATCGAAACAAAGGGTGCTGCAGACACCACCCGTAAATTCTTATTTCGCCTTCATGATGGCCGCTACGTTGAAACCGTTTTCATACCAGCATCAGTAGGACTTAAGGGGAAGCAATCGTCGCGCAAAACAATCTGCGTCTCATCCCAAGTTGGCTGTGCCTACGGCTGTAAATTTTGCGCATCAGGACTTGCGGGATTTACACGTAATCTTAAGGCCGCAGAAATTATTGGCCAAATGCTCTCAGTCGAGAAAATTTCAGGCCAGTCCATCAACAATATTGTCTTTATGGGCATGGGCGAGCCTCTCGCAAACCTGACTAACCTCACCAAAGCCCTTGAAGTTATCACTGGTCACTGGGGACTTAACATAGGTGCACGAAGCATCACTGTATCGACCTCAGGCCTGGCACCACAGATCCGTAAGCTCGCCGAATTTCCTGCCCCCATCAGACTGGCCATCTCACTTCATGGCGCTACAGACGAAGTTCGTGACGTCATCATGCCCATCAATAAGAAATACCCTATTCAGGAATTATTTGAAGCACTCCACCACTGGCGCACCCACAAAAAGCAAAAAATATCATTAGAATATATCTTAATCGACGGCGTAAACGACGACCTTGAACAAGCAACCATACTTGCAAAGAGGGCAAAAAGCATCAACGCCAAGGTCAACCTCATTCCCTACAATACCGTTGAGGGGCTAACATGGAAAAGGCCAAGTGAGAGTCACTGTATAGCATTTCGCGATGTCATTGCAAATCAAGGCATCAACACCACCCTCAGGCTTGAGAAAGGTGGCGACATTAACGCCGCATGTGGTCAATTAAGGCTAAAAAAGGAAACAGCTGAAGGAATAATCAAGGCTCCAGTGAAAAAACGCTGATAAAATAAAATCAGAGTTATTCACAATGAGCATGCTAACGGGCTGTTTTTTTGTTCCTTTACACCGAACAAACACAGAGTTGTGCGGTATTTAAAAAATACTTTACTGATCCATTAAAAATCATCGGTAACAACACAATATTGTATGATTTTAGCTTTGATACCACAACATATACTACCCTAGTCTTCGCGATATCAGCTCACAAGAGTTGTCATTATTATGCGTTGTATTCAGTGCGGATCGCTCAAGGACAAAGTCATCGACTCTCGAATGTCAAAAGACGGCACCACCACGCGTCGGCGCAGAGTATGCCTTACTTGTGATTATCGTTACACCACCTACGAGCAGATTGAGCGAACCGAGCTTCAAGTAGTAAAACGCGATGGCACA
>CBFHKM010000007.1:11712-12912 GCA_965656385.1 Oceaniferula sp. | reverse complement strand
ACGCCCCGTTCACATGGACCGACTCGACCGTGCAGTAGAAGAGATTCTCACCGAACTTCACAAAGATCACCTCTCTGAGGTGCCCTCGAGCAGTATAGGGCCGCGCGTCATGGCCAAGCTGCATGACATCGACCCGGTAGCCTACGTTCGTTACGTATCTGTTTATCGCCAATTTGAAGATGTGGGTGAATTTATTCGGGAAATTCAAGCATTAGAGCGTCGGTCTTCCAGAGATCCATACCAGCGCAAACTTTTCAAAGAGTAGCCCTCACGGTCACCATTACAGCCTCGTCATCAGAATGCATCCACTTCAACCATACTACCAACACCCATGATATGCCTCGTAGGCAATCGCCCGGTTTTGCAAGTGGGTCGTCATCAGTTGACAGGCTACGATACCGTATGGTTGCGCGAAACCATCATCCGTGGGGCTATTGCAGCGGAGAGAGAAGACTTTCCTTTCATCGATGACTTGATGGAAGGCATCATTCATTATTTGGAGAACAAATGTTCACTTCGAGTGCTCACCATTGAAGAACTCCATTCTAGAGTGCGTAGAATGCTCGAGCGCATCGGCTGCAACGCCATTGCAAGCACACTCCCGCTCATTTCCCCGCCGGTCACCCTATCCTTGATGCGTGCCGCTAAGGAAGCGGGCAATGGCTTCGAACTGGCCTTCTTTAATCAAATACACGACGAGATCGAAGACCTCCGCATCCACGGCGTCGAGGAGCTCAACTTCACTGGCACCCGAGACTGCGTCAAAGTTTTGCGTGGCGTCGAGCGCTGGACTAGCCCATGCGAGCAACTGCACGGCGAGATCCTTGACTTCCTCAAAACACACGGTCACTCCACACTACCTAACCAACGAGAAATCAGGCTCAACTTGACACAATAAAAAGAAATGCCAGATAAAACCCTTTTTGAGAAAATTGCTGATCGTGAAATACCGGCCGATATTGTTTACGAAGACGAACAGTGCCTCTGCATCAGAGACATCAACCCCCAGGCCCCAGTTCATTTGCTCATTGTGCCACGCAAGCCCATTACACGGATTTCAGAAACTACTGATCACGATGCGAGCATCCTAGGCCATCTCTTATTGACCGCCAACAAAGTTTCGAAGCAAGAAGGCTTTGCCGAATCTGGATTTCGGACCGTAATAAACAACGGTGACGACGGTGGCGAAGAAGTCCCCCA
>CBFHKM010000007.1:4620-11612 GCA_965656385.1 Oceaniferula sp. | reverse complement strand
AAGCAAGAAGGCTTTGCCGAATCTGGATTTCGGACCGTAATAAACAACGGTGACGACGGTGGCGAAGAAGTCCCCCATCTACATCTTCATATTCTTGCTGGGCGCAAGCTAAGCTGGCCGCCCGGCTAACCTACACCTCATTTTTTCTCATGAAAATCATATCGTGGAATGTAAACGGCATTCGAGCCGTCATCAAAAAAAACTTCGCCGAGTTTATCAGCGATCACCAACCTGACGTTCTTTGTTTGCAAGAAACTAAAGCTCGTGCCGAACAGGTAGACCTGCCACTGGAGCTCTCCAGCTACAAAACCTACTGGTGTTCAGCTGAGAAACCAGGCTACTCGGGCACAGCCATCTTCTCCAAGCATGAACCCCTTGCCATTAGCTATGGTATCGGTATCGAAAAACACGATACCGAAGGTCGCGTCATTACAGCCGAGTTTGACGACTTCCACCTGGTAACGGTATACACACCCAACTCTCAAAATGAACTACGAAGACTACCCTATCGCCAGCAATGGGACGCCGACTTTCTCCGCTACTGCAAAGAGCTAGAGCTGAGTAAACCCGTCATTTTTTGTGGTGATCTCAACGTAGCCCACAAAGAGATTGACCTTGCCCGACCCAAGCAAAACCGAAACTCAGCTGGTTTCTCTGACGAAGAGCGCGCCAATTTCGACAACATCACAACTCAAGGATTCACCGATAGCTTTCGCCACTTTCACCCCGAAAAAACAGACGCCTACTCATGGTGGAGCTATCGAGCTGGGGCCCGCGGTAAGAATATTGGCTGGCGACTCGATTACTTTTGCGTATCGGATGCATTTATGAATCGCGTTAAAACAGCAGAAATCCTTTCAGACGTGCTAGGATCAGATCACTGCCCAGTCTCTCTCGAAATCTCCTAACAAAGGAACATTAATACTGAGGTGCTCACCACATTCCACTCATACGAGACCGACCTAGCATTCACCGTATGCTGCGACTGCGGCTGCGACTTGCACGATGCGGATATGTATATCATCAACCAATCATTCGTTGGTGATGAATGCGTCTTTGAGCTTGCTATGTGCATGCCTTGCAGAGAGCAAATGAATGAACAACTCTCCGAGGAATCGCGCGTCGCAATGTTCGACTTCATGCATGATAACGCAGACATGGAGGCCCGGTTAGAAAAGCTCTCTCATGACTCGGAAACAGAAGCCTACATTGAATCCTGCGTGACCTGCGGGAAACACCGCCGTGAGGCCAAAAGCTTCACCCTCGGTGCCATGTTTACTGGTGACCATCTAATCAAAGGCCCGTTCCCTCTCCTCATATGCGATGATTGCGAAGCTCGCATCGCAGCAACCATCTCAGATGAAACCCGCAAATTTTGGGATACCTACATCAAAGATCATTTCCCCGGACCACCCTCTGAAATCGATCTCCCCAAACAAACAAAGCCCATTTTAATCTAGCGGCTTCAGCCACAGCATCTCAGCCATGACCTCCGTTCTCGACTCCATCGAAAAAGGCACTACCTACCTCGAAAGTAAAGGTATCGAAGACGCACGCCGCAACATGCAGCTACTCGTCACCCACCAACTTGGATGTTCTAAAGTAGAGCTCTACATGCAGTTTGATAGACCCATGACCGAAGACGAGCTCACCCCTCTTCGGGAAAAGCTAAAACGACGCGCCAGCGGTGAACCACTCCAACACATCCTTGGCAGCGTTGAGTTCTACCGGCGCGAATTCAAAACCGACTCGCGAGCATTGATACCTCGCCCTGAGACTGAAGAGCTTGTATCCATCATACTCGACCAAAGCCTGCCAGCAGAACTAGACCTACTCGATGTAGGCACTGGCAGTGGAGTGCTGGGCTTGAGCCTCGCCGCAGAGCTAGGCGGCAAGTGTCACTCAGCAACCCTCACAGACATCTCACATGATGCCCTCAAACTTACAGAGGAAAATACAGCACTTCTTGGTCTGGGCCGAATTAAGCTGCTTTGGTCTGATCTCTTCTCAAAACTAGAAGATCGTAAATTCCACCTCATCACCGCCAATCTACCCTACATTGCCGAATCTGATCAGGATACACTCTCAGGCGAAGTCCAAAGAGATCCTGCACTTGCCCTCTATGGAGGAAAAGATGGGCTGGACATCTTACGTGATTTCATTAAGCAAGCCCCCCGCCACCTGCATCCTGGCGGCATAGTCGCACTAGAAATCGGCTATGATCAATCTGAGGCCGTGGAGGCAATGCTGGCTGAACATCAATTTATTGATATCAAGACACATCATGACCTCAACGGTGTGGCTCGATTCCCAATCGCCAAAATCCCGGGATCACCACCCCCGATTAACCCACCTGCAGAGGCCCCAGACGCTCAATCAGAAGCCCCAGAAACTCAACATCTCAGCGCAGATCACTCATAACTTATCGCCCACATGGACAAACTTCTCGTACACGGTGGATCCACAATCAAAGGATCCGTTCACATATCAGGTTCAAAAAACGCCTCACTTCCTATTCTTGCTGCCACACTTCTGACCGATCAGACCTGTATCATTCGCAGAGTCCCTGATGTTTCAGATACCAATTACATGCTTCAAATCCTCACTGCATTGGGGGCTGAAGTTGAGCGCTCTAGTGGCACAGTCCGCATTACTGCAGCCAACATCGACCACAACGCGCCTTACGAAATTGTGCGCAAAATGCGCGCCTCCATTTGTGTAATGGGTCCACTGCTTGCTCGACTTCACAAAGCCAGTGTCTCACTACCCGGTGGCTGTGTCATTGGTGACCGTCCTGTTGACCTGCACCTCAAAGGCCTTGAAGGCATAGGTGCTGATATCGATATGGCCGGAGGCAACATGATTATGGAGGCCCCTGATGGACTCCACGGTCGAGAAGTTGACCTTCGCGGCAAACACGGCCCCACCGTTCTTGGCACCGACAACCTCATGATGGCAGCAGTACTCGCCGAAGGAACAACCGTCATCGAATCTGCAGCCTGCGAGCCCGAAGTAGTAGATCTTGCAAATTTCTTGAACAAAATGGGGGCCAAAATCAACGGTGCGGGCACTCGCCGCATCACTATCGAGGGTGTCAAAAAGCTCAATGGTGTTGAGCACACCGTTATTCCTGACCGCATCGAAGCCGGAACATTCATGGTAGCCGCAGCAATGGCTGGCTGTCCGGAGAACGGCGTTACATTACACCGCGTTTGCGAAAAAGACCTTCAATCCTCCTCCGAGAAACTTATCGAATCTGGGCACAGCGTCGAGTTCAACGAAGCCGGCACCAGCTGCACTGTAAAGCCAGGCAAAGCCCCAAAAGGAGCTAACATTGTCACAGCCCCTTTTCCGGGTTTCCCAACAGACATGCAGGCTCAATTCACCTCACTTTTTGCTGTCACACCCGGAATATCTGTGGTCGAAGATACGATTTTCCCCCAGCGTTTTATGCATTGTGCTGAAATGACGCGCATGGGCGCAGACATCAAAGTTGATAATGGAACAGCAATCATCCAAGGCAATGACGGCATGTCTGGAGCCCCCGTGATGGCGTCTGACCTGCGTGCCTCGGCTGCCCTCGTCCTTTCAGGATTGCGCTCTGAAGGAACCACAGAAATCAACCGCCTCTACCATATCGACCGTGGCTACGAAAACATCGATGACAAGCTCATCATGCTTGGTGCCAATATTGAGCGAGTCAGAGAATAGTATCTCCTGGCATGCTACCCAGCGGGCGCCCGTAGTAAAAGCTCGCAAACCCTAAGAAAACAGGCTGCTGGGCTAACTTTACTCTTGACCAATCATGTGACGTCATTGAGATTCACGCCCTTCTCCAATGCATCACATGCATACTTTAATGGGGGAACTGTATCCCAATAGATAATCTCCCCTCTTACTAAAATCATTCCTATGGCTAAGAAAAAAGTAGCGGCAAAAAAAACTTCCAAAAAAGCAGTCAAAAAACCTGCTAAGAAAGCAGTCAAAAAACCTGCTAAGAAAGCAGCTAAAAAGCCCGCTAAAAAAGCAGCTAAAAAGGCTCCCAAGAAAGTAGCTAAAAAGGCTCCTAAAAAATCAGCTAAAAAGGTCACCAAGAAGGTTGCCAAGAAAGTCGCCAAAAAGGCATCTAAAAGTGCCGCCAAAAAAGCCACTAAAAAAGCGAGCAAGGCACCGAGTAACAAAGAAACGCCTGCAGCCAAAAAGAGCAGCCCAAAGAAGGCCGTTAAAAAAGCCACTAAGAAAGCGCCTAAAAGCAGGATCGACACTCCTGAAATTCAGGAAAAGATTCGCGAACTCATCAAACTCGCTAAAGAGCAAGAGTATCTCACTTACGATGATGTCAACGAAGTGCTTCCCAACGACCTCGTTGACCCTGGTGATGTCGAAGCCATCCTTGACCGCCTCCGCAAGATGGAGTTTGACATCATTGATGCCTCCGAAGTTGATTCGTATCGCGATCGAAAGAAAGAAGGTGATGCTGTCAACGCAACCAAGACCGACCAGAAACTCGACATCCTAGATGATCCAGTAAGGATGTATCTCAAGCAGATGGGACAAGTGCCCCTGTTAACTCGTGAACAAGAAGTCGAAATCTCGAAGCGTATTGAAGACGCTGAAATTGCTGCTAACACAGAACTGCACAAATTCGGCTACGTAGCGACTTGCTACCTCGATCTCGCCGACAGACTCACCAGAGGCAAGGAGCGCTTTGATCGTGTCATTCAAGACAAGAAGATTGAAAGCCGCGAACGCTACATGCGCGCCCTCCCCAAGCTTTGCGAACAAGTTCGCAACCTACACGAGGACAACGATCAAGTATTCCGCAAACTGCAGGCCAAAAATCCTCGCGGCAAGAAAAAGCTTACCGAGAGTTTTGACAAAAACCTCGTCTCCATTGCGCGACTCTACAATCGTTTCTACTACAAGCAAAAGGTTGTAGAAGACTTCAATGCTGAAGTTGAAAGCAACCAGAAGAAAATCTGGAAATACGATCGTAAGCTTAAGGCCAAGCCTGGTGACAAAGAGTTCGAAACAAAGATTCGCGAATTACAGCAACTCGCGTGGCATAAAGTCGATGATTTCACAGAATGCCGCAAGAACCTGCGAAAGCGCACCCGCGAGGCTTATCAAGCAAAGACAGAAATGGTCGAGGCTAACTTACGTCTCGTCATCTCCATCGCCAAGAAATACACCAACCGTGGACTTTCCTTCCTAGACCTCATTCAAGAAGGCAACATGGGCCTCATGAAGGCTGTGGAAAAGTTCGAATATCGCCGCGGTTACAAATTCTCCACATACGCAACATGGTGGATTCGCCAAGCAATCACTCGCTCCATCGCTGACCAGGCACGGACAATCCGTATCCCAGTCCACATGATCGAGACCATCAACAAACTGATGCGCGTTCAGAAACAGCTCGTGCAAGAATATGGTCGTGAGCCAAGCCCTGATGAGATTGCCGAGGAGATCCACCTCCCTGTAGAGCGTGTCCGCGCTGTGCTGAAGATGGCACAGCAGCCCATTTCTCTGCAGGCTCCTGTTGGTGATTCAGATGACACATCATTTGGTGACTTCATTGAAGACAAAGCAGCTGAAAACCCCATGGAGGAAGCTGGCTTTGCAATGCTCAAAGAAAAGATCGGTGACGTGCTCGATACCTTAACCGAACGTGAGCGTGAAGTCCTCGAACAGCGCTTCGGCCTCAAGGACGGATACTCCCGCACCCTCGAGGAAGTTGGCCGCCAATTTCAGGTCACCCGTGAGCGTATTCGTCAGATCGAAGCCAAAGCACTTCGTAAAATGCGGCACCCCACCCGTATTCGTAAACTCGAAGGCTTCATTGAGCTACCCAACCTGCCCTAATTACCAAGCAAATACAGACGCAGTTAGATCAGTATCAACAGCTACTTTTTACCAACAGGCGCCCCATTCGGGGCGCCTGTTTTCTTTGCTACTCAAAAACATCACCCATACGGGTTATCCACAAGTGCACTGGATCATATTCGTGTCAATCACTTGAAATATCGGCAATTAACGATAGTATGTTTCACATATAATATGAATTATCTTACCCGCATTACCTTTCTCGCATTCGCAATCTTGATCTGTATAGCTCCAGCGCAAGCTAAGAAAAAAATCCTCTTTCTTGCTGGCCCACCAAGCCACGCTAACGGAGAACATGAATTCCGTGCTGGTTGCATGCTACTCGCTGACGCGCTCAATCAAAGTGGTCTCGACCTAGAAGCCAAGGTACACTGGTATGGATGGCCCAAAGACGAATCAATTTTTGAAGGTGTTGATGCCTGCATCATCTATGCAGATGCCGGCGGAAGACTTGGTAAAAAAGTAGAGTTCCTAGATAAGAAAGTTAAAGCCGGCATGGGCATCATGTTCATGCATTACGGGGTTCACCCCGCTAAAGAAATAGGCGAGAAATATTTCAAACCATGGATCGGAGGCTTCATGGAAACCGGTTGGTCAGTAAACCCGCACTGGATTGCTGATATGACAGCCAGAGATGGTCACCCCGTTGCCCAAGGCCTAGGCAAGCCCATCACCGCCTACGATGAGTTTTACTACAACATGCGCTTCCCGACCAAAGAGGAATGTGATTGCTGCCATTCCCTGGCAACAGCAACACCCACCCCAGAAAAAACCATCCGCTACATCAACCTCTGGAATGAACACGGCGAAAATTGTTTCGGCACTGAGCAAGCTCTCATGTGGTGTCGTGATCCCAAAGTCGAGAATGGAGGCCGCGGTATCGGCTTTGTTGGCGGCCACTACCATCGTAACTGGGCCATTGATGACTTCCGTAAGCTCGTCCTCAACTCAATCGTCTGGTTGGCACGCGGCCAAGTTCCTGATGGCGGCGTCAAGTCTAAGCCCATCACCCTCGCCATGCTCAACGCCAATCTTGATCGCCCTGTCAAAGGCAAACCAGTGCAACTCCCTACACCAGAGCTTCTGACACAAAAGCCGATGAAACAGCC